>NZ_CYTU01000024.1:0-95909 GCF_001299375.1 Achromobacter sp. 2789STDY5608621
GCCGCGTTCAGGCACTGCGCTGGCGGTTTTGGTTCAGGCCCGCGGCCTTGAACGCCTCGAATAGAGCCGCTCCATGGGGGGGGAGCGCCACGTCGGTGCGCCGCAACAGGCCTATCGGCTCATCGGTTCCGCCAACCGGCATGGGAACCCGCATCAGTTCACCGCTGGCGACATAGCTGTCGACCAGGCTGGCCGGAACGAACCAGATTGCTTCATTCTGCAGCGTGAGTTGAAGATTCAGCGAGACCGACAGGCTGCAGATCATTGCCGCGCGTTCGGGCACGCCGAATGCGGCCAAGACGCTATCCGCCGACTGGCGGATGAGTGTGCCCGCAGACGGCAAAAGGAGGTCATAGGAAGCAAGCGTGCTCGCTGTGATGGGGCCCCGGAGGATGGGATGTCCCGCGCGGACGACGATCGTGAGCGGCTCGCGAAAGAGGTGCTCGAAGCTCATTCCCGTCATGGATGATGGCTCGCCCAGTCGGCCAACGACGAAATCGACCTCGGCCGCCTTGAGGCTGCGCAGCAGTTCCAGGTTGGGGCCCGTGTGGACGTCGACGCTTACGGTCGCGAATGCCCGCCGGAATTCCGCCAATGCCGGTGGGAACAACACCTGGGCGAGGGTGGGAAGGATTCCGACCCGCACAATGGACGGGGGCGCTTGATTTCCGCCCCGGAGTTTTTGCACGCCTTCCTGTAGCGCCGACAGGGCTGCGTTTGCGTAGGGCGCGAACATCCGGCCGTGGTCGGTGAGTTCCGCCCCTTTTCGTCCGCGCTCGAACAGGCGAGCGCCAGTCGCTGACTCCAACTCCGCCAGGGTCTTGGAAACCGCCGGCTGAGTGATGGCAAGCGCTTCACTCGCTTTTTGCAGACTGCGAAGTTGGGCGACCGCGATGAAGCATTGAAGATGCCGTAGTTTGATGCGATTCCCGTGTATGTTGAAATCCATAACTTTTTTTGGATATTGTAGGTAGAAAAGATCACTATATATAACTTTCGGTCGTGGTTAAAGTTGTGCTATTCCACCTACGATCGGGGTCTACCTTGAGCCACGAAGACGCTATCCTTCTTACGCCTCGCGATTGGCAGGCGAATCCGCCCTACAGGCATCCGCCGTACAAGTCCTCTGTGTTGCGCAGTCCGTCGCTGCCCTTGGTGCCTCTGAAGGGCGCGCTGGGCAATCGGTTGGCGCCCGTGTATGGCAGTGAGCAACTGGGAAATTTGGATCACGACCTGACCCTAAACGCGATCAAGAACGGAGCCCCCCTCGGCGAGCGCATCATCGTGACGGGCCGGGTGTTGGATGAGTCAGGTAGACCTGTGCGTCACACGCTGGTGGAAATCTGGCAGGCCAATGCGGCGGGCCGGTATGTTCACAAGGGTGATCAGCATGACGCGCCGCTCGACCCCAATTTTCTTGGGGCGGGGCGCTGTATTACGGATGATCAGGGGCGCTATCGCTTCGTCACGATCAAGCCGGGCGCATACCCGTGGGGCAACCATAGCAATGCGTGGCGTCCGAATCACATTCATTTTTCGCTCTTTGGCCAGTACTTCGGGTCGCGGTTGGTGACCCAGATGTACTTTCCGGGCGACCCGTTGCTCGCGTTGGATCCCATCTTCCAGGGCGTGCCCGAATATGCCCGCGACCGCCTCGTGGCGCAGTTCTCTCTTGCCGCAACCCAGGAAGGGGTGGCTCTCGGCTACGAATTCGACATCGTGCTGCGCGGCGCGCGCCAGACCCCCACGGAGTAATCATGAGCCAACTGAAGCAGACTCCCTCCCAAACGGTAGGCCCGTTCTTCGCATATGGCCTCTGTCCGGAGCAATACAACTTTGATTTGAAAAGCCTGTTCACCGCCAATGCGGCGGAACCCGGCGTGGCGGGCGAGCACATCATCATCACGGGCACGGTCTACGACGGCAGCGGAGCCGCCGTGGACGACGCCATCGTCGAGTCCCTGCAGGCCGACGCCTCGGGGCAATACGTTGCCAGCCACGATGACGCGATAGCTCGCGGATTCAAAGGCTTCTGCCGTGTCGGAACAGGCACCGAGGAGAGCAACAGGTTCGTGATTCGTACGATCAAGCCAGGACCGGTTGCCACCGGTTCGGCTCCCTACATTGATGTGATCCTTCACATGCGCGGCATGTTGATGCACGCCTTCACCCGGCTCTACTTCGAGGATGAGCCGGCGGCCAATGAGAGCGACCCTGTTCTGAACAGTGTTCCCGCAGCCCGCCGCCGAACGCTCATCGCCAAGCAGGTTGCCGGCTCGGGGGTGAAGCAGTATCGCTTCGACATCCACCTCCAAGGTCCGGACGAAACGGTATTCTTTGACTGCTGAGGGCGCGGCGATGGGCACGCTGACAGATCTGCTGCGCGGTCATCCCGCCATGAACCATGTCTGGTCTGAAACCGGGACCCTTCAGGCCATGCTCGATGTCGAAGCGGCGCTGGCCCGTAGCTGCGCAGAGCATGGCGTCATTCCTCAAGACGCGGTGGCGCCCATCGTTGCCGCATGCCGTGCCGATCTGTTCGATATCGATGCCCTCAAGAACGAGGCGTCGGCCGGCGGAAACCTGGCCATTCCACTTGTTCGGCAGCTCACGGCAAAAGTGAAGCGCGCGGACATCCGGGCGGCGGGATTTGTGCACTGGGGCGCGACGAGCCAGGACATCATCGACACCGGCCTGGTGCTGCAACTGCGTTCCTCTTTGGTGATTCTTGAGCGGCAGATCAACCCCCTTGCGTCCAGCCTGGCCGCGCGGGCCAGCGAGCACCGTACCACGCCGACGGTCGGCAGGACTTGGTTGCAGCAGGCCCTGCCGATGACGTTCGGACTGAAACTCGCGCAGTATCTCGATGCCGTGGGCCGTCTGCAGGATGACCTCGCGCGGCATCAAGAGAACGTGGCGGTGCTGCAGTTCGGGGGAGCCGCTGGCACTTTGGCCAGCCTGGGTGATCAGGCATCGGCTGTCTCCCGGTCCCTCGCGCGTCATCTTGGACTGAACCTGCCCGACATCCCTTGGCATACGCAACGGGACAGACTCGTATCCGTGGCGGCATGGATGGGCATGTTGACGGGAGCATGCGCGAAGATGGCGCGCGACATGAGCTTGCTGGCCCAGACCGAAATCGGTGAAGTCGCGGAAGCGAGTGCAAAGGGCAAGGGAGGCTCCTCGACCATGCCGCACAAACGCAATCCGGTCGGTTGCGCCGCTGTGCTCAGCGCAGGGGTGAAGGCGCCTCACTTGGTGGCGGCTCTCTTCAGCGGCATGGTCCAGGAGCATGAAAGGGCGCTTGGCGGTTGGCAAGCAGAGTGGGACGTCTTGCCGGAGCTTGCGGTGATCACGGGCGGCGCCGTGGCAACGACTGCCGACATTATGTCGGGGTTGGAGGTGCACGCAGACCGGATGCTGCAAAACCTGAACGTTACGCGGGGTCTGATCCAGGCGGAAGCCGTCATGCTGGCGCTGGGCACGCACATTGGACGCCTTCCTGCGCACGAGTTGGTCGAGAGGGCGTCGCGCCTGGCGGTCTCGTCAAATCGTCCCTTGCTGGAGGTTCTCTCGCGAGACGCCGCGGTAACGGACTATCTGTCCCCTGCGAAGCTCGCCGAGCTGTTGAGCCCGCTCAACTACTGCGGCCAGTCGACAGGCTATGTGGATGCCGTCCTCGCCAAATACCACGGGCGGTCGAGCGGTCTGGGGGCGTGCGGAGAAGTACTAAATGAGAGGGAGGAAGATCATGGACGAGCATGACCGCTATGAGGCGGGGTTGGAAGTCCGGCGTGAGGTGCTCGGCGACGCGCACGTGCAGCGCTCCTTGAGCAACCGCACCGCGCTGAATACGGACTTCCAGGATCTCATCACGCGCTATGCGTGGGGAGAGATCTGGACGCGCGATGGCCTGCCCAGGCATACACGCAGTCTCATCACCATAGGCCTGATGGTTGCCCTGAACCGCCAGGAGGAACTGGCGCTGCACCTCAATGCAGCAAAGAACAATGGCGTATCCCCCGAAGAGATAAAAGAAGTGCTGTTGCAGACGGCCATCTACTGCGGAGTGCCTGCGGCAAATTCGGCGTTTCATCTCTTCGACCGCCTGTTTGCCTCCGGGTAGTGCCGGCTTGCGAGGAGCGCCTCGGCATCCCTGCGACGGATCGCGGGGATGTTGGCGCTTGTCCGCCAGAAAGCGGCGCGGCAGCGTGCTTTCAGGGAATACGCGAACGGAAAAAAAGGCAGCAACTGATTGAAAAATACTTAGGTCTCTAATATTATTTTGGAACGCGCCCGGTGGGTGTCAGACGGCAAGAAACGTCGACATTCGCCCTCACGAGAAGGCGCGGATCCAATGGAGACAATTATGTTCAATAGATACGCAAAGCGCATTCCGTCCTGTCATGTCGTGCGCCGAGGGTTTGCGCTCGCCGCCATGCTGTCCGCGCTGACGTTGTCGGCGAATGCCCTGGCCGAAGATGCGGCGAAGTTTCCCTCTCATCCGATCCGCTTCATCGTTCCGTACGCCGCGGGCGGACTTCCAGACACGGTTGCGCGCGTTGTCGCTCAGCGCATCAGCCAGAACCTCGGACAGTCTGTCGTGGTGGAAAACAAACCGGGCGCGAATGGCGTGATCGCCGCGCAGACGCTCACCAGCAGCCCGCGCGATGGCTATACGTATCTCGTGACCGACGGATCGATGATGTCCATCAATCCGGCGCTGTATAAAGACCTTTCCTATGACCCTAAGCGGGATTTCGTTCCTGTCTCGCTGATCGCCACTTCTCCGTTGTTTCTCGCGTCCAACAGCCAGAGCAACATCAATACGCTCCAGGAGTTCGTCGAGCGCGCGAAGCGTGATGGCGCGAAGATGAACTATGGCTCTTCCGGCGTGGGAAGCTCGCACCACCTCACGATGGAAGCGTTGAACGTCGCGCTCCACTCCAAGATCACCCATGTGCCGTTCCGCGGCTCGGGGCAGTCCGTTCCCGCAATGATCGGGGGGCAGGTCGATGTCGTGTTCGCGGCGCTGCCGTCCCTCTCCGGTTTCGCGGAAAAGGGACAGGCCAAGATCCTGGCGACCAATAGCGGCCAGCGTTCCGCGCTTGCTCCGAACATTCCCGCCATCGCTGAGATCGTTCCCGGTTTCGACTTTGCCGTCACCGTGGGCGCTTTGGGCGCGTCCGGAATTCCCCCCTATGCCGTCAAGCGCATGAGCGAGGAAATCGCGAAAGCAGTCAAGGACCCCGCCGTGGTGAAGCAATTCAGCACCCTGGGCATCGAATCCGTGGGCGGTACGCCGGAA
The DNA here is from genome assembly GCF_001299375.1 of Achromobacter sp. 2789STDY5608621. Classification (NCBI taxonomy): domain Bacteria; kingdom Pseudomonadati; phylum Pseudomonadota; class Betaproteobacteria; order Burkholderiales; family Alcaligenaceae; genus Achromobacter; species Achromobacter sp. 2789STDY5608621. The sequence continues at coordinate 5,309 of NZ_CYTU01000024.1, forward strand.
GCGTATCGCGGCGCGATCGAGGCAGAAGGCAAGCGCTACGAAAGCGCGATCAAGGATGCCGGGATCAAGGCCAATTGAACCGTCACCGTATCCAGCCGGAAATCCAGCATTGAATAAATACTTAGATCTCTAATATAATTGTTTTGCCAGACGCCGCCTGCGCGTGCTGAGAGATCCGAGGATGAGGAGGGTGTATGTTGACGAATGAAGAGAACGAACTGCTCTGCCGCGTTGAAGGGGACGCGCCGATGGGGCAGTTGATGCGCAATTTCTGGATACCGATTTGCCTGAGCGAAGAGGTGAGCGAACCCGACGGAGATCCCGTCCATGCGCGGATCCTGGGCGAAGACTTGGTCGTGTTTCGCGATACCGAGGGGCGGGTTGGCGTGATGGACGAGTACTGTCCGCATCGGCGGGTGTCGCTCGTCTACGGCAGAAACGAAGACTGTGGGCTGCGTTGCCTCTATCACGGCTGGAAAATGGATGTCGAGGGAACCGTCATAGAGATGGTCTCGGAGCCGGCAGCCAGCACCATGGCCGAGAAGGTGAAGCACAAGGCGTACAAAGTCCAGGAATGGGCGGGGCTGATCTGGGCGTTCATGGGAGACCAAGCCCGCATCCCAGCGTTCGTGCCTCCGCCCTGGGCGCCGGAGAAGTCCGCGAAAGTCAGCATCGCGAAGGTCCTGATTCCGTGCAACTGGGCGCAGATTCTGGAAGGCGCCATTGACTCGGCCCATAGTTCCAGTCTGCATTCTTCGGACTTCGTGCCGGCACGCGTGGGGGGGGCGGAGGCAACCGAAAAGAATTGGTTGCGGCCGTCGACGGACAAGGCCCCGCGCATGCAGGTCCATCGTACGGAATATGGCTTCCGCTACGCGGCCATCCGACGCCCCATTACGAATGCCGCGCAGACCGACTATGTCCGGTCCACGGTTTTCGTCGCACCCGGAACCGTGTTGATTCCGCCAAACAATCTGTACAACGTGGCGAACGTCAACGTGCCGATGGATGACACCAATTCGGTCTTCTACTTCATTGCGTGGGGTGACCGCGCCACGACGCCGGATACCGAAACCTGGCGCAAATTCCTGGGTACCAGCATCGGCTCGGATCTCGACGATCAGTACCGCCCGCTGCGTAACGTGGACAACCGATTCTGGCAGGATCGCCAAGCGATGAAGGCAGGTAACTTCACGGGCATCAAGGGCTTTCCGAACCAGGACATCGCAATGTGGGTAACGATGGGCCCGATCGCCGACCGTTCCAACGATCGCCTCGGGGCCAGTGACCTGGCCATCGTCGAGTTCCGGCGCCAGATGCTCGAAGCGGTCCAGGAATTCTCCCGGGGGCAGCCCGCTATCGGCACGGGCGACAAGCAGATCCTACCCAGCGTATGTTCGTTCCAGGCCATTGTCCCCAAGACTGTCGACTGGCGGGATTTCGAAGCGAAGCCTGTGTATGGCGCCGGTTCTGGACCGCAGCTCGAAAGCAACTACGAAACCACCGCCTAGGGGCAACAGTGCATGTCTAAACTTCAATTGTCTATTGCAATGGGCGACTACGATCGCAATCGCGCCTTGTATGACGGGGCCGTGCAGATCGATGGCGTCAATCCGGTGTATGCGCTGTTGAGCCCGGAAGAAATGTTCTTCCGCGCTTTCCGCTTTCAGGATTTCGATGTCAGTGAGCTGTCGTTTTCCAGCTACCTGGTCAAGCATGCGGCCGGGCAATGCCCGTACATCGCCATCCCGGTGTTCCTGTCCCGCGCATTCAGGCACACCTCTATCTATGTCCGCAAGGACAGGATTCGCCGTCCTGAGGATCTCAAGGGAAAGCGCATCGGGATTCCGGAGTATCAGTTGACCGCGAATGTGTGGGCCCGCGCCATCCTGGAAGAGGACTATGGGGTGAAGCCGTCGGACGTGATCTGGGTACGAGGCGGCATCGATCAGCCCGGCCGGCCGGAAAAGATCAAATTGAAGCTGCCCGACAGCGTGAAGATGATAGATGCGCCTGCCGACACGACCATCTCAGACATGCTGGATCGCGGAGACATCGATGGTTTCATGGCACCGCGCGCCCCGTCGGGGAATGCCCGTGTCAATCCCAATATCGGTTGGTTGTTCGACGACCCGACCGAGACCGCAAAGGGCTACTACCGGCGGACCGGAGTCTTTCCGATCATGCACGTCGTCGGCGTGAGAAAAACGCTGGTGGAACAGCACCCCTGGCTACCCGGCACGCTCTTGAAGGCCTTCGACCAGTCCAAGCTTGCTGCGCTGGAAAAGCTGTCCGACACCTCGGCCACTAAGGTGACCTTGCCGTTCGTGGAGGAGCAACTGAAGGCCGCAAGAGATACGCTGGGCGCGGATTACTGGGCCTATGGCGTTGAAAAGAGCTTGCCCACGCTGGAAGCCTTTACTCGGCATCATCATGCGCAGGGGCTCTCGGACCGTCAAGTTCGGGTCGAGGAACTGTTTCATCCCAGCACGTACGAATCCTACAAGATATGAAGGAGGGCGGGAGGCAATGCTTCCCCGCTCGAGGAGGCAGTCATGACAGATCCCACGACGGACAACGCGGCATTGATGTCGCTGAAAATTCTTGCTACGCACCAGGCCGCACAAGGCATACGTTCATTCGAACTGGGACGCGAAGATGGAACCGACCTTCCCGAGTTTTCGGCGGGTTCGCACATAAAGATCCAGGTCCCCAACGGAGAGTGGCGGAAATATTCGCTGTGCAATGATCCCTCCGAACGTCAGCGCTATGTCATTACTGTGAAGCGAGAGGCGCAGGGCAGAGGAGGGTCGGTCAGCATGGTCGACGAGGCCAAAGAGGGCGACACGGTTTTGGTCGCGCCGCCCGATAACGCCTTTCCCTTGGTCGACAATCCTGGATCGCTGACGTTCATTGCCGGGGGCATTGGCATCACGCCCATCTTGTCAATGATCCGATCGTTCGGCGAGCTTCCTCCCGCGCCTTGGAAGCTGTACTACTTGAGCCAGGCCGCCGAGACAACGGCGTTCCTCGAAGAGTTGGGATCGGACCTGTACCGGTCGAATGTCAAGATACACCACGACCTCGGCAATCCGGACGCCTGCTTCGACCTGTGGCCCATTCTTGAAAAGCCGAACCGAGGGCACGTCTATTGCTGCGGCCCGAGGGGGCTGATGGAAGCCGTCCGCGATATGTCGGGTCATTGGTCGCCCAAGCGCATCCACTTTGAGAGTTTCCTGGAGGGCGGAGGAAAGCGGCCGGAAGACAAGCCGTTCTTGGTGGAGCTCGCCAAATCGAACCAGACCCTTGAAGTGCCCGTGGGAAAGTCGATACTGTCGGTATTGCAGGCTGCGGACGTGCGCGTCGGCTATTCGTGCGAAAGCGGGACGTGCGGGTCCTGTCGGACGCGGATGCTCGAAGGAACGGCAGACCATCGCGACATGGTGTTGCTTCCGGAAGAGCAAGCGTCCCAGATCATGGTCTGCGTTTCCCGAGCCACGTGCGAAAAGCTGGTCCTCGACCTGTAGCCGAGCCCCCAATCATGAAAAACGGAAAATTGCGTATCGGCGTGGTCGGCCTGGGGCGGGCGTTTTCGTTGATGCTTCCCACGTTTCTTGCGGACCCCCGAGTCGAACTCGTGGCCGGGTGCGACCCGCGCGCGGGAGCCAGGGATCAGTTCAGCCGAGACTTCTCCCGGCCAGCCTACGAGGCAGTGGAAGCGTTGGCCGCTGACCCTGAGGTGGAAGTCATCTACGTCGCCAGCCCGCATCAGTTTCATGCGCGGCATACGCAGATTGCCGCCGATCATGGAAAGCATGTCCTGGTGGAAAAGCCCATGGCGTTAAGCCTGGCCGAATGCGATGCCATGATCGACGCCTGCACGCAGGCCGGCGTCCATCTGCTCATCGGCCACTGCCACAGCTTTGACACGCCCTATCTGAGAACCCGCGAACTGGTGCAATCAGGGAGATTCGGCGCCGTCCGCATGATCCACGCCCTGAACTTCACGGACTATATCTGCCGGCCGCGCAGGCCGGAGGAACTACGGACGGAACAGGGGGGCGGGGCAGTGTTCAGCCAGGCTGCGCACCAGGTCGACATCGTACGGCTGTTGGCGTGCCAGGAGCCGGAGCGCGTGCGCAGCGCGCTGGGTAACTGGGACGAAAGCCGCCCAACGGAAGGGGCCTATAGCGCGTTGATGTGGTTTCACGGCGGCGCATACGCGGCATTGAATTACAACGGGTATGGCCATTTCGACTCCGATGAATGGATGGGATGGACGGGCGAGATGGGGCTGCCCAAGTCGTCGGAAGACTATGGCGCGGCCCGGCGGCGGTTAAAGTCAATCGCTGGCCCCGCGGAGGAGTCCGCGCTCAAAAATGCGGGCACCTATGGCGGGAGCGCCTATACGCCGCCCGACCGGCAGGCGCCCGGCGCGGCGCGCCATCAACACTTCGGACCCTTCGTCGTGTCGTGTGAAAAAGCGGATTTCCGGCCGCTTCCGGATGGGATCTACGTCTACGAAGACGACAAGAAATACCTCATCGACATCGAGCCTCCCCCGGTTCCCAGAGCCGAGGTCATCGATGAACTCTATGCCGCTGTCCATGCCGGGCAGCCATGCCTGCATGGAGGGCAATGGGCCCGGCGCACACTGGAGATCTGCCTTGCGATGATCGAGTCTTCCCGGGCGTCGCGGGATGTCATCTTATCCGGGGTTATGCGCCACGTTTGATCTATGACAACCGGCTGAAGAATGTTTCGAGTATCATTTTTAGACATCTAAGTACACGAAACTTCATATAGCCGATGACTTCAAAAGAAACCAGGACAGTCCTTGACCACTGGCGCGAGGCTGTTCCAGACGATAGGCTGGCGCACCTGATCAAGGATGCCACGCGCGCTTTTGTCCGGGGCCTGCAGGTGCGCCTGTCCGACTACAACGTGTCGTTCGGCCACTGGACTTTCCTGCGTATCCTCTGGGAGCAGGACGGCCTGACTCAGCGGGAATTGAGCGAGCAGGCTGCCGTCATGGAACCAACCACGTTTTCCGCGATGAAGGCGATGGAGTCGCTCGGTTATGTCGAGCGCAAGCATCTGCCCGGGAACAACAAGAACATCCATATCTTCCTGACGCGAAACGGCCGCGCGCTGAAAAAGAAGCTGGTACCGCTTGCGGAAGAAATCAACGCGATCGGCACACGCGGCCTGACCGAGGTCGAAATCAAGACCACGCGCAAAGTGCTGCTCGCAATCATCACCAACCTGGCGGAAGACGAAGCCGCCCTCGAGAACGCCGAGCGCAAGGTACCCTCGACCCGGGAGCTGTCTCGCCGGATATCGTCGGCCGAGTGAGCCGCCGCTAATCGATCCACGCGCCCGGGCAAGGTGTTGGGGCTGGATCGGTCTCGTCCAGCCCGCCTGCCGCGGCGTGCATCGCTGTTGCAATAAAGTTAGATCTCTAATATTCTCGTTCATGGCCAACCGAGCGCCGGGTGGCGTTCCTGGTGTTGGCGCAAACAATGGACGAGACAACAATGGACTTGCTGTCCCAGGTGCCGTGGACTTTCACAGGGATTCCAGCGCTTGCGCTTCTGGGATTCGCCGGACTTGCTTTTTTTGGGGCAGGAGTCGTCAAGGGAGCCCTGGGAGTAGGGCTGCCGCTCGTCGCGGTGCCGCTATTGTCGCTAGTGCTGCCGCCGCCCACCGCGATCAGCCTGCTGGTGGTTCCCGTGCTCATCTCCAATCTTTGGCAGGCGTGGCAGGCCGACAAGCCAGCAAGGTATGCCATGCGTTTCAAATGGCTGTCGCTGAGCCTGCTGGTGAGCACGGTGGTATCCGTCCGGTTGTCGCTCGCGCTTCCCACCGAGCTCTTGAGTGTGCTCGTGGCCGCGTCGGTCATCTGTGCGGTGGTACTGATGATGTACAAGCCGCAGGGTTCGATACCGTCTGAACAGGAGCTTCCGCTTGGAATCGGGGTGGGCGTGCTGGCGGGCATGATGGGCGGATTGTCGTCCATGACAGGCCCTTTCATCATCACGTACCTGCTCGCTCTCAAGCTTGGGCGAGACGAATTCGTGGGCAGCATCAGCATCATCTACCTGTTCGGGATGATTCCGCTTTACCTTGCGCTTGCCTACTACGGTCGCCTTGGTTTGGTCGAGACGTCGATGTCGTTGCTGGCGCTGGCGCCGATGGCGCTGGGAATGATGATAGGCCGGCGAATGCGCGCGTTCCTCAGCGAAGAGGCTTTTCGTCGCGTATTGCTGGGCTTCCTGGCTTCGGTGGCGGTGCTGCTGGTTTCCAAGGGGGCTTGAGCAATCCACCCTGCGATGTCGGCGCGCTGGCGGTCCCTATCTGTGACGCCGCCGTGCCGATGCAGGATGGCCGCGGCCTGCCAGGATATCAGCGGCTAATCGTCGTGCGACCGTGTCATGCCCGATGACATTGCCGGGCTGTATCCCGGCGTCACGTGGACATCGACGACGACGCTACCCCCGGCGCGCACGAGTTCCACGGCGTTTCGCAAGACGCCCACCAATTCCGCCGGCTCGGAGACAGGGCCAAAGCCGGTAAGGCCTTGTGCGCGGGCCAGCCCTGCCAGATCAGGCGCGGGATCATCGATGCGTTGCCCGATCCACCGGTTCTCGATAGGCCGGCTGCGATCCCGCGCGACGCGTTCCTGGTGCAATTCGTCGTTGAAGAAGGATCGATTGTTGGCGACGATTATCAGTAATGGAATTCTGGCGTTGGCGGCGGTCCAGAGCGCGGATACGCCCATGAGGTAGTCTCCGTCGCCGATGATCGCGACGGGAAGCCGGCCGGAGTCCTTGAGCCCCAGCGCCGCGCCTACCGCCATGCCTGGCCCTGACCCGATCCCGCCGCCGCCGTCGTAGCCGAGATAGTCGAGCGGGTGGTCGAAGTCGCAAAGGTCGCCGGACCATCCTAGCGGCAGGCGGATCAGGCTCATGTCCAGCCCTGCGGCGGCCGCCTCGACATCGGCGGCAAGCTGAGCGATGGAAATCGTGTCCGACTTTGCAATCTGGCTGCGCGGATATGGGCGCTCGCTGGGGGAGGGTCGTTTGTCCACTTGGGAAAAATCAGGATGTTCGACGACCGACGCCACGAAGGCGTCAGGGTCGCACAAGAGGGTGAGATCTGTCTGGGGCAGCGCCTGGTGATCCATGGACCAGCCGTTGTGGACGTACTGATCCAAAGACACGTGGACGACGCGAGCATGGCATGCGGCGTCGCCAAAGGCCTGGCCCAGTGTCCCGGCCAGGTCGAGCCAGTCCAGACTGACGATCAGGTCGGCTTGCCTAAGTGTCCCCGCGGCCTGGGGAGAGAGGAAGAACCCTGGGGCGGCGCCATGTGCGCCGTGCGAGGTGGGAAAGGCGGCGCCAAGTTTCAGATCGGTCAAGACCAAGGCTCCCCAGCTTTCCACGAGCCGCACGCGCTGCTCCCAGTCGGCGGTGTTTCGAGAGACTCGCCCCATGAGGACCACGGGTCGCCGCGCGGCCCGGACCCATTCCAGTACTTGGCGCACGTCCCGCGCCAGCGGCCGCCCGCCCGCGGGCTGGGGGTAGCGGGTCCGGTCCAGCCGAGGCGGCCGGTCATTGACCGGCGCTTCCTGTAGCGCGGCGTCGAAGCAGACGTAGGTGGGACCTTGCGGCGCCGTGTTCGACATCAGCACCGCCCTGGCGATCGCCTCCTGTGCGGCTTTGGGCGATGCCGGCTGCGCATCCCATTTGACGAAATGACGAACCAATGCGCCCTGGTCCTGCGCAGTGTGTATCCAGTCGATCCAGGGACGGCGTTTCGCCGCGTCTACGGGGCCGGTCGCTCCCAGTACCAGGACCGGGGTGCGGTCCGCCCAGGCATTGAAGATGGCCATCGATGCGTGCATCAGGCCAACGTTGCTGTGGACAATGGCGCCGCACAGATCTCCCGTCACTTTGGCATAGCCGTGCGCCATGGCGACGCCGTGCTCTTCATGCAACACCAGCAGCATTTGCGGCTGCTGGTTGCCCAGGTGGTTCACCAGACTATCGTGCAGCCCACGAAAGCTGGCGCCCGGGTTGACGAAGAGATAACGGATGCCGACGTCTCGAATCGCGTCGGCGATGACGTCGCTTCCCCAGCATCCACTTTCAGACGGAGAGGGCACGGGCACATCGCGACGAGGGTAGTCCTTGCTCATATCGAACTCACATTGATGATCTTGATCGGGTGCGCAGGCACGGGCGGTGCGCTGGCGGAAACGCGGGGAGGCTTAGCGGCTTTCCGCAGAGATTCCCGCATGCTTGATGACTTGGCCCCAGCGCTTGAGGTCTTGTGCCGCAAGTTCGCGAAATTCCTCGGGTGTGCTTGTCTTCGCTTCGATGCCTTGTTCGGTCAGAGACTTTTTCACGCTGGGCTTCGTCAGGACCGCGCGGGTGTCTTGATTGATCTTCTGCAGAACGCCAGCGGGCGTGCCGGCGGGGGCAACCAGCCCCACCCAGATGTCGCTCTCGTAGCTCGGATATCCGCTTTCGGCGATGGTGGGAACGCCTGGGAGCAAGGCTGAACGATCCTTGCTTCCGAGCGCCAGCGCCCGAAGCTTCCCGGCTTGAATGTGGGGCAGAACCGAGTTCAACGGCGCAAACAGTACGTGGACCTGGCCCGCCAGAAGATCGGCGGTGGCAGGGGCCGCGCCCTTGTAGGGGATGTGCGTCATGCTTATGCCGACGACGCTTTTGAATAGTTCGGCCGAGAGGTGCTGGGGAGACCCGGCTCCCGAGGAGGCGTAATTCAATGTGCCTGGGTGCGCCTTGGCGTACGAGACGAGTTCCCGCAACGATTTCGCCGGGACCGAGGGGTTGACGACCAACACGACGGGAACCGTCCCAAGCAAGGTGATCGGGGAAAAGTCCTTTGCCGGATCGAAATTCTGCCGGTACATGACAGGATTTACGGACATCACGTTGTTGGCGGCGATGAGCAGCGTGTATCCGTCCGCCTGAGACCTGGCGACGAGTTCGGCGCCGATGTTGCCAGCGGCCCCAGGCTTGTTTTCAGCGATGACGGGCTGTTCCCATTTTGCGCTGAGCTCCTGGGCGATGACGCGGGCCAGGACGTCGTTGCTTCCGCCCGGCGTGAACGGAATGACCAGTTTCACGGCCTTTTCAGGGTATTGCTGTGTGGCCGCAGCGGGAGTTGCGGCAAATGCGGCACAGAGCGCGCAGAGCGCGGACGCAATAGTGATTTTCATGTCTTCCTCCTCGGCTCGCATGGAGCCTTTATGTTTTTTCGGTCTGCACCAATCAGGCGAAGTACCGCCCTGCCATAAAGGTTGGTGGAATCTCGTTGTTCTCTGCCGAATAGCCATCGAAAGGACGGCCGTCCATTCCAACACGCTGCAGGACGTCCGCGCCCGGCGAAACGGCCGCGCCGATTCGAAGCAGGACCAACGCTTCATCGTCGAACGCCTGGAATTTGTAAAAGCTCCCGGCGGGTAGCAAGACGCAGTCGTAACGCCGCGCCTCGTGCACTTCTCCAGCGGGTCCTTCGAACCGCGCACCTCCTTGCAGCACCACAAACACGTGGTCTTCGTTGGGATGGGCGTGCAGTTCGTTCTCGCCACCCTCGGCGTACGTCTTGAGGACGACGCTCAGCATGTCAGTGGCGCCGAGCACCTGATTGGTACGGCCCGAGGAGGGAAGCGGGGCGGTCAGATGGAAGAAGCTCGGCGTTTTTTTCTGGGCAAGCTGCAGCATTTCGGCTCGCCAGTCATCGGCGCTGTTAACGATAGGGGCTACGGGCCGGCTTCTGGATTCTTCAGGGGTTTTCATCGACACTCCAGGGGTTACGCGGTGCGATGGCTGGGCACCGCCTTCAGGTAGACGTTCTTCTCCTTGGAGAAGCTCAGAAGTTCTTCAAGGCATTCCTCGCGTCCCAGGCCGGACTGCTTGTGACCGCCAAACGGGGTGCCAAGGAAGTGCTTCGACGTTTCGTTCACCCACACGTAGCCAGCCTCGACATTGGCGATGCAGTGCTGGGCGTGCCGCAGGTCATGGGTCCAGATTGAGCAGGTGAGGCCAACGGGCAGGGCGTTCACGTCTTGCAGCATTGCGCCCTCGTCTTCCCACTTGAGCACCGAAAGAACCGGGCCGAAGATTTCTTCGGACGCGATGCGCATGTGCTGCTTGACGTCCACGAACACGGTGGGCTCCAGGAAGAAGCCGCCTTGGAGCCGCGGGTCCGTGGGCGGCTTGCCGCCACACAGCAGACGCGCTCCTTCCTGTTTCCCAAGCTCGATGTACTGGCGAATGCTGTCGTACTGCGCGCGGCTGATGATGCAGCCCATGGTGGTGGCAGGATCCGTCGGGATGCCGGGGACAAGCGCCTGGCAGTGGTCGATGAGTAGCCGGTTTACTTCGTCGTAGATGTCGGCGTGAATGAACGCTCGGCTCGTCGAGCCGCAGGATTGCCCGCACCAGGAAAAATTCATCCCTGCGACGACCGCGGCTGCGACCGTGGCAGGGTCGACGTCGGGATATGCGATCAACGCATTCTTTCCCCCGAGCTCCAGCAGTACGGGCTTGACGGTCTCGGCGGCGGCTCGACCGACGGCGATTCCCGTTGCAACGCTCCCTATGACCGCAACAGCGGAAACGCGCGGATCCGACGCCAATTCCGCACCCACTTCCTTTCCGCCAGGTATCACATTGAATACGCCGGCGGGAAACAGGCCCTCGGACAGCTCCGCGAGTCGCAGCGCAGAAACGGGCGCCTGCTCCGGCGGCTTGATGATCAGCGAATTGCCGGCAGCGAGCGGGGCGGCTGCCTTGCCGGCGGAGAACATGAGGGGGTGATTGAAGGGAATGATGCGGGCAACGATGCCCAAGGGCTCGCGCACCGAGAACGAAAAATCGCCTGGCCCCATGGGCACGGAATGCCCCTTCATCTCCGTTACCAGCCCTGCAAAGAAGTCAAGTTGCGATGCGGCAATTTCCACGTCCATGACCAGGTCGCGCCACGGATTTCCCCCGGTCGCCGCGTCTATCAGCGCGAGTTCCTTGGCGTTCTCTCGAAGACGTTGGGCAAAGGCGCGAATCGACTTGGCGCGTTCCAGGGGGCGGATGGCCTTCCACGCCAGGAAACCGGCTTGCGCTGCGGTAATGGCGCTCTCTACATCCGCGGTCGACCCTTGCGCGACGTCACAGATCTTCCCCCCTGTGGCGGGATTACGGATAACGGAGTAGCGCGCGTGCGCTGGGCGATGCCACGATCCCCCGTAATAGAGATCGAGATTTGAAGGCATCGATGCGTTCAGGCCTGGTACTTCATGCGCAGCATTGGGTAAATCAGAGTTCATCAAGCTTCCTCTTTGAAAGACGAGCTCGTCCCTTGCCATTCCTTTTCGGGGCAGGTCGGGATACTTGTGCTCCTGGAGCGCTGAGGGCTCACGATGGTCGATCCGAGGCGACGGATCTTGAAGATGGACAGAAGCTAGGGAGGCCGGGCGCTGGGCGGGCACATGGGGATGTCTCCTGATCGTGAGCCACGGAAAGGGCGGCCCGTCTTTGCGGGCTTCAATCAGAATACTTAGATCGCTAATGAAAAGGATACTGGTAGATGCCCTACGGCCTTGACGTACATAGCGTGGACATTTGACTTGCGGCTGCGTCACCGTTCCGGCCAGCACGACTCCGGTTGGAGTCGTGGCCGTGGTGTTTGCCGAGTGTCTACCGTTTGACCGCTGTGGCGGGCCTGCGTCGGCAGGGGAGCAATCTCACCTGTGATTGGCGGGAGGGGCGGTGGTGAAGGCAGTCGCCACCAATCCGCCGTTCAATCGAAGAAGGAGGCGGTGACTGGGGGACGCGGCCCTTGGGCGCGGACGGGGGCTCAGCATTGGGTGAAAGTTGTAGGGGCGCGGTTGGGAGCCTGTCCGTATTTCTGTGGGCGAGGCGTTTTAAAAGTTGTTATCCCCGCGCCGCAGCAAACCGTTCGCCGAACAGGATAGCAAACCGGTTCATGGCGGCTTTCCAGTCGAAGGTCGCCCTCACGGACTTGGCCAGCACGTTGCGTAGCGCCAACCATAGGAGCTTGATGGCGGCCTCGTCGGTGGGGAAGTGACCGCGCGTCTTTGATGATCTTTCGCAATTGCATGTTCAAGCTCTCGATGGCGTTGGTAACCGGCATGATATAGCCAGCGCCCCACCGTTCCGCGCCGCGCAGTTCCGGCGTATGGATGTGACCATTCGGGACACGGGGCACTGGGGAGCACTTCGGGTGGTCAGGCCGTTCTTATACGATGAGCCGCGAGCTCGTGTTAGTAGTTGGCCGCCCCTGCGACCCGCCCAGTTGCGCTGCGAGCGCGAATCCGTAGTTGTCGTGCTGTCCCACCGGCTCCCTACATTCATTCGAATGGGAGAACGGTTATGCGAATCGTAGGGTTAGATGTTTCTCGCTCCGTCGCTGAGATTGCGTACCTGGAGGACGGCGTACTGCGTGCAGGTGGCCGTGCCGGGCTGAGACGAGATGAACTAGAACGCTTTGCCGCGAAGTTGCACAAGAGCGATCATGTGGTGCTCGAGGCGACGGGCAACATCGCTGCCATCGTCAATGTGCTTCGCCCGCATGTGGCGCGCGTGGCGATTGCGAACCCGCTACAGGTACGGCTCATCGCCGAGGCTCGCGTCAAGACAGACAAGATTGACGCGGCGGTGCTCGCACAACTGTACGCGAGCCATTTCCTGCCCGAAGTCTGGATGCCCGACGAGAACACGCTGGCTCTACGCCGACAGGTCTCGCGCCGGGCACAACTCGTTCGGCAACGCACGAGGCTCAAGAACGGAGTCCATGCGGTGCTGGCTGTGCATCTGATCGCGCGGTGTTCTGCTACGCACCTGTTTGGCGAGAAGGGACGGGTGTGGCTCGGCGCGCAGCCTCTGCCAATGGATGAGCGCTTGGGCGTCGAGCAACGCCTGCGGGAACTGGACCGCCTTGGTGAAGATCTGCGAGAGGTGGACCGGGCCTTGGCGCAGGTCAGTATCAGTGACGAACGACTGCGCAGTCTGCTGACCATCACCGGCGTAAACACCACGGTGGCAATCGGCCTGAAGAACGGGCCGTCGCTGCGCAGGCTGAACGTACCTATCAACGGCTGTTCTCAAGATGGAAGGAGGCGCGCCCCAAGGGGCGCGACGCCCCACTGTTATGGCCGGGGACACGGATTTCATAAAAAAATCGCGTTGGGGCTTGTCGTTTTCATCCGTCGTATAGATCACGCGCCTGATGTCCGGCGGGAAGACGACGAACGGCGTGACGTTCTCCCAGGCCCGCTGCCAGGCCGCGACGATCGTTGGGTACTTGATCCCCCAGGGCCCATCGGCGAATGTTTGCAGCCCCTGCTCGGCCGCCACGGCCTTGCGATCCTTCCAACACGCGTAATCCAGGCTGTTGCGGATCAGATGCACAATGCAGGTCTGCACCGTCGTGCGCGGGAACAGGTCTTGAACCTCGCTGGGCGTCATCGGTCCCTTGACCAGATGGTCCAGCAACTCGGCCGGCACTTCAGGCAGCCGCCCACGGGCCGCTGCCTGAGCGGCTGCCGTGCGTTTCTTCTTCATCGGCATATCCATGATCTTTAGTCCTCATGATATGCCCCGCACACAAAATCACGGATAGGCCCGGCCGTCGCCGAACGGCGGCTTCCGACCGACCCAAAGCGGAAGTTCGGATGTGCTCTAACCAACGACTGTTGTGCTTGGATTGCTGTCGTAGTGGCGGCCGCCAATTTGGCAATCGTGGGCGGCGCCGCTACAATAGCGATCCTCTTTGGGGAGTAGCCGGCTTCCAGATTGCCTGGAAGAAGCTTTCGTCAACAAGCTCGGCCCCCACGGCCGTGGCGAAGGCAACCCAGCGTAGGCGAGACCAACGAGCATCTTCCGACAGCCCAGGCCGGGCGCGGACGATGTTCGTCGTGTCCCACAATGCCCGGCCGACTTCTTACCATGAATCCCATCTCTGTCTTCATGCTCGGCTTGGCCATGTCCACCGACGCATTTGCCGCCGCCCTCGCGCGCGGCGCCGCCATGTACAAACCCCGCCTCTTCGAGGCGCTTAAGATCGGCCTTATTTTCGGCGTGGTGGAAGCTATCACCCCTGCCGTTGGGTGGTTGCTTGGCTCTGTGGCGTCAAATCTTATTGAAGCCTACGATCACTGGTTGGCTTTCGTGCTCCTGATTGGATTAGGCGCGCATATGATCTACAAAGCGAGTCAGCCGGATGAGGGGGAAGAGGCGGCGCCGGTATCAAGCAAAGAGAAGAAAATCGCCGCGATTGCGCTTACGGGTCTGGCCACAAGCATCGATGCCATGGCGGTGGGTGTAGGACTTGCGTTCATTGACGTCAACATTATCGCGGTTTCGCTCGTCATCGGCTTCTGTACGTTTGTCATGGTCACCGTCGGTGTCATGGCTGGCCGGGCGCTAGGCTCGCTCATAGGTAAACGCGCCGAGCTGGTGGGGGGGCTCGTGCTGATCATGGTAGGCGCCACGATTCTCTACGAGCACCTCACTGCTACCTAACAGCGCGGCGCAAGGGATAAATTACATTCTTATCTACGACTGGGGTTTGAATTCCTGGTTGAACCAGGTTTCGAACGTGTGGCTGCTCCGCATAATCGAAGGTTTGTTCTTCGAGGTCGGCGAGGCAAACGATCTGCGCGTGCGGAGCAAGCATTTCAACGCATTGCCGGGTTTCGATTCGGTTTCGATCCATGTCGACGCGGCAGTTGAATTCGCGCTCGGAGAGCGCTTCCGGTAGTTCCTCTTCTAAAGTGCACCCGGTTTAACCTCGGACGTCCCTCGGCTGGATTTCAGCTTATGGCCGAAAACGGACCCCATCGTCGGCGGCTTCCGACCTTGGCTTACAGCCGGATATGACGTCCGGAAGACCGATTTCGAGTGTCAAGTTCTGGATGACGCGCCGCTCAGCCTCGCATGCAGCCGGTGGCTGCTGCTATTGATACGATGCGGCCGACTTAGGGCACGGGTGTGGCCACCAGCTTGTCGCTTGGAATGGGCACCAGGAAATCCCCGCATTCGTCGACAGGCGCGGTAAACCAATCGCGGTAAGCGCCCTCAGGCAGGATGACAACCATGCGCTTTTCTTTGCCGGGCTGGTGGTATTCACGGAAAAGCGGGTCCTTGCCCGCTTTGATGGTCAGCTTGGTGTAGCTTTCCTGTCATTGCCCGGCGGGATCGCGGTACCGGTGCGACAAACGTGCAATGCCGATGGGTGTGCCGTCCGGGTGAAGCGGGTCGCGGCGGCCGTGCCTAAGCGCCAGTCAGGCTCGAAGATGGCATCGGCCGGAATGATGCAGTGTTGCGCGCTTCTCCAGGCATTACCCAAGGTGAACGACTTCGGGGCTGTCTCGCTGTGGGCGTTGAAGGTGGAAATTCAGAGACACGCTGTCGGAGACCAGCGTGTTGCCGTCCCACCTGGCGCTATTATTCACGGCGTTGACCCTGCTTGCCTCTCGTGCGGAGGACATTGACTTGTCGGGGCGGGTCATCGAATCTCTCTCGGGGATTCCTGCATTCGATCCAGTTGCGCGAGCTCACGCATATCTTTCGGGCCGGACGTTCGGTGACGCGCCGCCGGGGGATGGGCAGGTTCGTAGGGACTCTGTGCCTATCGGGGGGAATCGTCAGGTCGCTCCAATCAGCGCCAGCGCCGTAGTCCGAACGAACTGTGGTTGTCGTGCCCTCCGATCCGCAGGATGCCGAAGGACGCTTCGCCCAGTAGGCGGGATACGCCTGGTCAGCCGGGTTCTTGCCGGCCAGCAAGGCCGCATTATTCGACCCCAAACGCGACTGATGCTCGCGGCTAGCGTACCCCGCAAACTTCGAAATCGTCTTGACGGGCCGCGTTCAGGCACTGCGCTGGCGGTTTTGGTTCAGGCCCGCGGCCTTGAACGCCTCGAATAGCGTCGCTCCGTGGGGGGGAGCGCCACGTCGGTGCGCCGCACCATGCCCAGCGCTCGTTCGAACGTCTCGGCGACACCGCGGAGACCGGATCGGTGGTCAGGGAGTTGATGGTGGCCTTGGCGCCCTCGCGCGGCCCAAGTCGAGCTTGGCGTCGTCCGCATCCACGGCTACAACGCTCAGGCTTATCGCCTTGGCGTACTGCACAGCCATCCAGTCGACTCCGCCGATGCAGGAGATGACAATCCGACTGCCGGACGGGGGGCGCCATTGACGCCAGCGCAAAGCACCGGCGCCAATCGAAAAAATTCTACTTCTGCCTGCATCGCGTTTCTAGAGGGGTAATTAATCGACACCGCCTTGGACATGAGGGTATTCCTGATCCAGCCTGACCTCATTGAGCAGGTGCCGACGGACGGCCGGGATCACCGCTCAACGGGGGAAGGCTTGTCGGCGTCATCCCACCCCTCTGACGGATTGAAGAAGTCGCCAGGCGAAATTTTTAGGAGACGAAACTTTTCATTTGCCGCAGGAGAGCGCCGGAGGGGCTCGTCTACACAGCCAATTGCCTCCATCAATAATAGTCACTTCAGGAGATCAGGCGGACGGAAGCGCTCATATAAGGATTGAAGTGAGAGGCGCGAACAGGAATCTAGAGACACAAAAATGTGTACTCGGGCCACTCATTTGTGCTCATCGCACGGACAGTGCCATGAGCTCAAATGAGCAAGAGTTGCGGTCGGGGACGCTGGCCCGAATTTTGCATCCATTGATTGCTGTAATACTCCCGCGTCAGCGTCGGACGAGCCGGTAGATTGAGTAACGCCAGAGACCCCAGAAGAAACTGATACAAGGCAACTTGGTCAATTCCTATCTTCACACCTGTACAGACTCCTCGCGCATGAGGCACTCGACTGTCAGAGGTGCAATTGAATATCTCGGAGGCAAGCAGATGGACTTTAATCAAACTGAAGAACAGATCATGTTGCGTTCGGCGATCGAACGGCTTGTGCATTCAATGTGCACGCCCGAAAAAGTTAGGCAGTGGGACCGCGACGGTTCGTATCCGGAGGAAGTCTATGCGGCTATGGTCGACGCCGGTTTTGTCTCCATGGTAGTCCCGGCCGAGTACGGCGGGATGGGCAGTCCGATGTCTGATTGCATCATCCTCTACGAAGAGGTCGCCAAGCCCAGCGTGGACTTCGCGACGCGCATTGCGCTACAGGCCTGGGGCTGCTCGATTCTGGCGGATGTGGCGCCAGAGGAGTTGAAGCGCGAATTCCTGCCGCGCGTGGCGCAAGGCGAGGCCAAGCTATCGTTCAGCCTCACTGAGCCCAGTTCCGGGTCGGATGCGGCGTCGCTGACCACGAGCGCGCGGCGCGACGGCGATGATTGGCTGATCAACGGCCAGAAGGTGTTCTCCAGCGGCGCGGATGCGCCCGACAACCACATCGTGCTGGCCGTCAGGACCGCGAAGAGCGACAAGCGGCACGATGGCATTTCCCTGTTCCTGGTGCCCAATGATCTCAAGGGCATCACCATCCGGCGTCTGGACGTCATCGGCCGCCGCGTGTTGGGCCTGTCGGAAATCTACTTCGACGACGTGCGCGTGCCCTCGCGCTATCTGCTGGGAGAGGAAGGCAAAGGCTGGGGATATATCGGACGCCATCTGGAACGCGAGCGCATCACGCTCGCGGCGAACTATCTGGGCTGCGCCAGCAGCGCCTTGAACGACGCCACGATCTACGCCCAGGAAAGAAAGCAGTTCGGGCGCCCCATCGGCCAGTTCCAGGCCATCGCGCACATGCTGGCCGACATGGCGACCGAGGTGGAATGCGGCCGCTGGCTGACCGCGATGGCCGCCTGGCGCTATGACAATGGCTTGTCGTGCCGCAAGGAAGCCAGCATGGCCAAGCTCTACGTTTCAGAGATGCTTCAGCGGGTCACCGCCTCGGGGATGCAGATCCTGGGCGGACACGCCTACACCACGGATCACGCGATGCAACGGCATTGGCGCGATGCCCGCAACGCGACCGTCGGAGGCGGCACCTCGCAGATTCAGCGCGAATTGATCGCGCGGGAATTGGGACTGTAAGCGCTTGACGGCAGGGCGGCCCGGTAGCGGGCCGCCCAGTGGGACGATGCCGCAGCCGCCTAGTCGGCGGTGATGCCTACCTTCTTGATGATGGCGCCCCAACGTTGCGTTTCATCGCGGATCACCCGGGTCGTTTCTTCCGGCGAGCTGCCCACGGCCTCCATGCCGCGCACGCGCATGGCTTCGCGGAACTTCTCGCTCCTGCCTATATCCATCAGCGCCTTGCTCAGGCGGTCCGTCACCTCCGCCGGCACATTGGCCGGGGCGAGGATGGCGTACCAGCCGAACACGTTGAAGTCCTTCACGCCCGATTCCTCGACCGTGGGCACGTCGGGCATCAAGGCGCTGCGCGCGTTGTCGGCCACAGCGATGGGGCGGACCTTGCCCGACTGGATAAGCGGCAGCGCGCCGCCCACCGTCGCGAATGTCGCGTCTATGCGGCCGCCCAGCAGTTCGGTAAACGCCAGGGACTCGCCCTTGTACGGGATGTGCATGATGGGCATGCCGGTGCGGTCCTTCAGCATTTCCATCGTCAAATGCGCGGTCGAGGCATTCCCCGCGGATCCATAGTTGAGCGCGCTGGGATTCTTCTTCGCCCGGTCGACGAGGTCTGCGACGGTGTTGATCGGCTGATCGGGGTTCGTCACCAGCACCAGCGAGAACTTTGCGATTAGGGAGATCGGCGTGAAGTCCTTGAGCGTGTTATAGGGCAGGTTCGGGTACAGAGTGGTGTTGACGCTGGCCAGGCCTTGGCTGGCCAGCGCCAGGGTGTAGCCGTCGGGGCGCGACTTGGCGACGAAGTCCGTGCCTATGATGCCGCCCGCGCCGGTGCGGTTTTCGACGATGACGGATTGGCCCAGACGTTCCGACAGATCCTGGGCCAACGTGCGGGCCAGGATGTCGGAAAGACCGCCGGCGGCGTAGGGGGTGATCAGGCGTATGGGCTTGTCCGGATAGCTGCCGGCCGCCGCTTGCCCTTGCAGCGCCACGCTGGCCAGCAGGGCCGCCGCAGCCAGTAGCGGTTTTCTGAAAACGGTCATTCTTATCTCCAATTCCGCTTTTCGCCAGCGGAGAATACATATGTAGTTATTGTTCAGCCTGCCTCTGCGGGCGGGCCGGCAACATGAACGCAGGGCGCGTCGGGGGTAACCACGCAACATCCGTGCCAGGGGCTGGCGCCGCCTGCCTGCCCGCCTGGAGACTGTCCGCATGCGCGTTGGTGTTCATGGTCCGATCAGCAGTGTATGGGCGGCGCACAGCAGTTGCTCCGTCTACTTCCTGCCGAGCCCGTGTTTTTTGACGACTTGCAGCGACAGCGCAAGCTGCTCCTTCACATAGGCGGAGAATTCGTCGGGGCCAGACGTCGAGATCGAAATGTGGTGAACGGCAAGCGCGCGCGCCACGTCCGGTTGGGCGAGAACCCCATTGATCTCCGCGCTCAGCTTCCTGCGCAGTTCCGGCTGCATTCCGGAAGGACCGAAGAACCCGCCCCACGGCACCAACGGCATGTTGGAGTAGCCGGCATCGGTCATCGTGGGCACTTCGGGAAACTGCTCCAGGCGTGTCCGGGTGGTGGTCATGAGCGGGCGCACCTTCTCTTCCTTGATGAAGCCCATGGTCGTGGTGGGCGTGGCGAACATGACGTCGATCCTGCCCCCCACCAGATCCACCACGGCAGGCGGTTCGCTGTTGTAAGGGATGTGATGCAGCTCCAGGCCGGCCATGCCCATCAGCTGCGCCATCGCCACGATGGAGGACGAACTGCCAGACGCATAGGTCAGCTTCTTGGGGTTGGCCCGGGCGTATTCCACGAACCCGCGGGCGGTCGTAAATGGCAGGCCGGTGTTCACGACCAGTAGGAAGGGGAACTCGCCGGCCCGGCTGATGGGAGACAGCTCGGTCAGCGGGTCGTAGATCGGTTTGGCATTGAAAGAATTTATGCCGGTGATGGCGGTGTTGGTCGAGAACAGCAGCACGTCGCCCGAGGGTTCCGCCTTCATGACCTCCTTGACCGCGATGTATCCTTCGGCGCCGGGCTTGTTGTCTATGACCACCGCGCGGGACAGGGACCGGCTCAGGTTTTCTCCGATGATGCGTGCCGCGGTGTCGGTGGCCGAACCCGACTGGAAAGGGACCACGATTCTCAGGGGCCTGTCGGCCGCCAGGGTGCGCCCGGCCAGGAGGGGCGCGGCCAGCATGGCGCCCAGAAGGTATCTTCTGCGAGCGTTCACGATGTTCTCCGGCGGTACAGCAGCGTGGCCGTCATCTCCTGGGCTATCGTGCCGTCGTGCTTGACGCACTGCCGTTGGAAGGTGACGACGCCGCGATCCGGCTTGCTGCTGGCCTTCTTGTCGACGACCCGCGAATGCAGTCTGATGGTGTCGCCATGCTTGACGGGGTCTAGCAGTTTCCACCCGTCGATCTGCAGCAGGGCCAGCAAGGTGCCGTCGTTCAGACCGCTGGCGTACTGTAGGCCGCCCATGATGGCGTACACCAGCGGTCCGTGCGCGATGGGTTCGCCGAATGGCGTGGTCTTGCAGTATTCGAAATTGGTGTGGACCTCATTGAAGTCGCCCGACAAGCAGGCGAAATTGACGATGTCCGTCTGCGTGATGGTGCGGGCCGGGCTCACGAATTCCTGGCCAACCTCGAAGTCATCGAAGTACCGGCCGCGCGCGGAGGGAGTCGTGGTCATGATTGCGTTATCCTTGTAGTGGTTTCCGGATGCGGACCAGCCGCGTTGAATTCAGCCTTTCTCGTTGGCCAGGATGGCGGTGCCGTGCGAGGACAGGATGCCGCCTTCGTTGTGCACGAGCGCCACCTCCGCGCCTTCGACCTGGCGTTCTCCCAGGCCTCCGCGCAATTGGCGCACCGCTTCCACGATGCCGAACAGGCCGCCCGCGGCGCCGGCGTGCGCATGCGAGAGCATCCCACCGTGGGTATTGATGGGCAGCCTGCCGCCGATGCGAGCGTGTCCCTGCTCGAAGAAGGCGCCGCCTTCTCCGGGCTGGCAGAAGCCGAGTTCCTCGGCCTCTAGGATGGGGACGATGGAGAAGCAGTCGTAGAGTTCGGCCACGTCGATATCGCCGGGCGCGAGTCCTGCCATCTCGTAGGCGATGCGCCCGGATTCGGCTGCGCCGAACTCGGTCAGGCTGGGGGCGCACATCAGATGCTCATGCGTGTGGTATTCGCCTATGCCTTGCAGGTAGGCGGGCTTGCATTTCAGGTCGCGCGCGCGCTCGGCGGACGTCACGATGAAAGCGCCGCCGGCATCCGAGATCAGGCAGCAATCCAGCATGCCCAGCGGATCGGCGATGGGTTTGGCGGAGATCACCTGGTCCAGCGTCAAGGGTGATTTCATGTGCGCATTGGGGTGCAGCAAGGCGTGCGTGCGCGTGTTCACGGCGACGTGCGCGAGCTGCTCCCGCGTGGTGCCGTACTTGTGCATGTGGCGCAACGCGATCATGGCGTAGAAACCGGGTATGGAAGTGCCGTAGGGCTGTTCGAAATAGGGGTGGCCCACCGCCGTCAGCGCCGCCACGGCCGCGTCCCGGCTTTGGCCCGTGGCCCGGTTCTCGCCCGCGCAGACCAGGATGGTCTCAGCCTGGCCGCTGACGATGGCCTGCGCCGCATGCTTGAGCATGACGACCGGGCTGGCGCCACCCACGATCATTGATGCGTTGAGCCTGGGCTTAATACCGAGGTACTCGCAGATGACCGATCCCAACATGAAGTACGGTTCAGTGAAGGAGTAGGCCGTCAGCACGCCGTCGATGTCGGACACCTGCAATCCGGCGTCGTCCAGCGCGCGCTTGGCGGCCTGGGCGTTGAGGCCCAAGCCCGTCATGTGGGGAACCTTGCCGATGTCCGATTCGCCTACGCCGACGATGGCGATTCTGTTCTTTAGCGATGCGCGTTCTTTCATAACAATCCCAGTCAGGCCTCGGTTCTTTTGAATTGGGGAATCAGGGCGCCATCGCCGCGGTCTTCGAAAACCACGCCGACCTTGTCCCCTATCCGTACCGAGAGGGCGTCGTCGCCCACGATGTTGGCGACCATGCGGGGGCCTTCGTCGAGTTCGATCAGCGCCGTGACATAGGGAGTCCTGGACGCGAACGCGGGCAGCGGCGCGCGGCGGATGATGGAAAAGCTGTAGACGCTGCCCGTTCCCTTGCTTTGGATCCATTCGAGCTGATCCGACCAGCATTCAGGGCAGAGATGGCGCGGCATGAAATGCAGCGCTGCGCATGCCTTGCATTTTCGGATCAGCAGTTTGCGTTCGCGGGCCCCGTCCCAGTAGGGCTGGGAGTCTGCATTGGCGATGGGTTGCGGCAGATCCTGGCTCATGTTTCTTCTCCCTTGTTCGCGACCGCGGCGGCGCCGGAAAAATCGGGGCGACGGCGTTCCAGGGCGGCATTCAAGCCTTCGCGGAATTCGGGGTTGGACATGGCCAGAACCTGACCGAATCCCTCGAATGCCAGCATGTCGTGCAACGAAGTCTCGAAGCTGCGCGCCATGACTGCTTTGGCCAGCCCCATGACCTCGGCGGGCCCCTCGGCCAGCCGCCTGGCCTCCGTGAGGCCGGCGTCATACAGGTCGGCATCGGCGACGACCTTGGACACCAGGCCCAGTTCGGCGGCTTCTTGCGCGGAGTACGTGCCGCCGCTGAACAGGAAGTTCTTGGCGCGCGCCATGCCGATCAGGCGCGGCAAGTGGTACATGACCGCGATGTCGGGCACGACACCCAGCCTGAAGAATCCGGACATGAACTTCGCGCTTTCGCCGGCGATGACCACGTCGCCGGTCAGCGCGAGGCCCATGCCGCCGCCCACCGCATGGCCGTTCACGCCGACGACGACTGGCTTGTCCAGCGTGATCAGCGGCGTAAGCCAACGGCTCAGATTGCGGAAACGCCGATGCACCGTCCACGGATCGCAGGCCGTGCGCAGATGGTTCAGGTCGCCGCCGGAGCAGAAGGTGGGGCCGTCGCCCGTCAGGAAGACCGCGCGGATGCCGGGCTCGCGCTCGGCCAGTGCGATCGCCGCGCCGAGCTGTTCGCGCATGTCCATGGTCATCGAGTTCCGGCTTTCGGGGTTCGCCAGGCGGATTATGAGTACGTCTCCGTCTCTTTGTGTTGCTACCAGCTCCTGTGCTGCCATGTAGGACGCTCCAATGGGTAAAGGGGTGTTTGCTCAAAAGCAAAGTTCGTGCCAGATGCACGCGACGCGCTGCCGTCCGCGAGCCGGAGCTGAGCGGCAGGCACACGGCCGTCCGGATCGCGTGCCGGGGTGTACTCGCGGCATACACGCGGATGCGGGACTGTGTTTGTGTGTTCGCGGCGGCGGAACCGCAAGGGCCCGCCGGCCTGGCTATTTGCGCGCCTGCGCCGCCGCCAGCGCGCGTTGATGTCCAGGCATGGCCGTGGCCAGCGCGAACGCATCGGCCTCATGGGCCATGGCGCTGTCCATGGGCTGGCTCCAGCTCTGGCGGCTGACTGACTTGGTCAGCATCAGCGCTCCATGGGGCAGCGCCAGCAGTTCGGCCGCCAAGGTGCGGCTGGCCTCGGCCAGGTTTTCCCGCGGCACCACGCGGCGGGTCAGGCCGCGCAGGCGAGCCTCCTCGGCATCCATGGCGCCGCCCGTGAGCATCAGGTCCAGGGCGGCGGGGACGCCCAGTTTTGACTGCAGCAGATAGGAGCAGCCGCCGTCCGGGATCAGGCCCAGGCGCACGAAGGGGAACCGCAGGGTTGCGTCATCCGCCATGACCAGCAGGTCGGCGGCAAGCGCCAGCGCAGCGCCGCCGCCGGCCGCCGCGCCCTGGACCGAAGCGATGACGATCTTGTTCATCCTGATTAGTGCCATGTGGTGTTGCTGCGCGGTCAGAATGCGGTCGCGCCAGGCCAGCGGGGTCGTTGGCAGATCGCCGGTATCGGCTCCGACGCAGAAGGCGCGGCCCAGTCCCTGCAGCAACACCACATGGATGTCGGGGGCGGCGGCGATGTCCTGCAAGTGGGCGCCGAACTCGGCGCGCATTGTCGTCGACAGGGCATTGAGCTTTTCGGGGCGGTTTAACGTCAAGACCGCCAGGCCGCCTGCCTTTTCCAGCAGGACCGTGGATTGGGCGCTGATGTTTTCCTGGTGATGCGTGGGCATCATGCTTCTCCTTGAAGAGGGGTTGAACCTTCAAGCAAAATGAATGCCAGCGTTCAGCCACAGCGACCGGAGGCGGCGAAACCGCGGACCGTGTCCGCGGCGCATGCAGTTCGCACAGCCAGAAGACAGGAGCTGTGCGCCGGGATCTCGGCCGCGCTCAGGCCTCGGTTGGTGGGGTGTACCACTGCGGGTAATGCTCCTTGACCAGCGGGCCGTCCTCTCTCAACGCGTGGCATGCGCCGATCTTCAAGGGGCGTTTCGCGGGATCGTCCTCGTCCTGGTGGGAGATCTTGCCCTGCAGGATCGTCTGCACGGCCAGGGTCGGCAGCAGCGTCGCGAGCTCGGACAAGTGCGTGCAGCGCTCATGGGTCGGGATCCGCTTGGCGATTTCCTGGCGGAAGCCCGTGAGCAGGTTCGCGCCGACCAGCCGCTCCAGCCGCACCTGGGCTTCGGGACAGACGGAGGGAAACGGCATGCGATGCATGCCGGCCTCGGCGTCCAACACGTCCAGGGCTTCGTTGATGGTCACGCGGATCGCCATCAAATGTATGGGCACGCCGCAGTCGAAATGCCGCATCTGTGTGGTGAAGGCTTGGGGCTTGACGTCCTCGATCAGCGCCTCCAGGTCCCACAGGCCATCCTCGCGCTCGTAGGCCTGCAACTGGATGGTGCGCGAGTGGGAGGATTTGCGGGCGCTAGCAGGGGCGGGAAGAAAATGCGAAGGCGACACCATGTGGTGGTCTCCGTGTCTGGTTCGAGGAACCGGGAAACTGGCTCCCGGTCCCGCCAAAGGGGGGCAGAGCTGCTTAGCGGGTTGCGCCGCTTTCGGCCAGTGCGCTGATTTCGTTATCGGATAGTCCGGCCGCGGCAAGAACCTCGCGGTTGTGCTCGCCCAGCCGCGGCGCAAGGCACTTGACCTGGCTTGGGGTCTTGCCGAACTTGACGGGCGGCCTGACGTGAGTCAACACGCCCTCGCTGGGATGCTCCTGTTGTACAAACATGCCTACCGCCGCCAGATGGGGGTCCGTGAACAAGTCCTCCAGGCTGTTGACCGGCGCGACGGGTATGCTCAGCGTTCGGAGTTGGCTCAGCCATTGAGCGGAGGTCCGCTCGGTCATGATGTCCCCGAGTGTCTTGTACAGGGTTTCGTAGTTCTGGCTGCGTTGGTTCGGCGTGTCGTAGCGCGGATCCTTCGCCAGATCATCGCGGCCGACCAGTTGAAAGAAGTCCTTCCAGTTCTTGTCAGTGTAGGGCAGCACGCAGAGATAGCCGTCCTTGGTCCGATGCGGCTTGCGCAACTGGCTGAGCACCCGCGGATAGCCTGCCTTGCCGTTCTGCGGGTCGAAAGCCCGTTCCCACTGATGTTCTATCAGCATGAACGAGGCCAGGGATTCGAACATCGGCACTTCGATGCTCTGCCCTTCACCGGTGCGCAGCTTGTGGAACAGCGCGGCCAGGATGCTGTAGGCGATGGTCAGGCCCGCAACTTTGTCACCGATGATGGTAGGCGTGAAACGGGGTTCGCCCGCCAGATGAGCATTGATCGAGCACAGGCCGGAAACACCCTGGATCATATCGTCGTAGGCTGGATCATCGGCATAGGGGCCGCCTTCGCCAAAGCCATAGGCGCCGCAGTAGACGATGCCTGGATTGATTTCCTTGATCTGTGCGTAGCCCAGGCCGAGCCGTTCAATGGCGGCCGGGCGCATCGCGTGGACAAACACATCGGCCGTCGCCACTACGCGCAGCAGCGCTGCACGCGCCTCGGGTTTGCGCAGGTCCAGCATCAGGCTTCTTTTGTTGCGATTGACGGAGAGATGTATCGGCCCCATGGCGCGGCTGCGGCCGACTCCCATGTGGCGCATGATGTCGCCATCGGGACTTTCCACCTTGATGACGTCTGCACCCATATCGCCGAAGATCTGGGTGGCATAAGGGCCCATTACTACGGACGTCAGGTCGACGATTTTGATTTCAGACAAAGGACCAGCCATGACACTCCTCTACGCTTCTTGATGGTTCGTTGGTTTTTTTGTTACACAGAAATCGGCCTCGGCGTCCGTGGCCCCGATCGAGGGACAGGGTTTGCTGCAGGGCATCAAATGCATTTCTGATAAATTTCTTTTAAGCAATTTCCATGCCATTGCGGACCACGGCACCGAAGGGGCGGCGGAGCGCCTAGCGTACGGGGAATCGGCCGCAAGATGTAGTGCCGGCGCTGCCTGCAGCGCTGCAGCCGTGGAGTACACTCTTCGCCACCAACATGCCGCCACGAAAGACACGGAAGGCAGATGCAGAGCGAGAGGATATGGTAAGAGACACCGAAGGGATACTTGTCCTGAACGAGAGCGGCGAGATTAAATTTTCTTCGGGTTTGGGCACGGAGGAAGTGATTGCGCGGATGCTCTCCGGCCTGTGGGCCGATCGCTCCAGCACTCCGGTCAAACGCCTGTTCGCCTTGCCCGGCATCGAGCCCGCTCACAGTGTCGCTGCGCTGGTTTGCGACCAGGGCGTGTGTTTCCTTATCTTCTCCACAGGTGGGGATGAACTGACGGAATTTATCTCTACCGTCGATTGCGCCGCGGACATCTTCCGGTACTTCATCACCAATCCTTATGAGGCCATGAACGTCGTCGACGCGGCGGGCAATCTGCTTTACATGAGTCCGATCCACGAACGGTCGATTGGCTTGAAGCGCGGCGACGCCATCGGCCGGCCGGTCAGCGATGTGATCGAGAACACCCGCTTGCAGGAAGTGGTCGTTACAGGCAAGCCGCAGATCGGCGAGGCCTATGAGGCAATGGGCGTCACCCGCATCGTTTCACGAATCCCGATCTTCGACCGCGATAAGAAGCTGGTGGCGGCAATCGGCCAGGTCATGTTCAAGGGCCCGCAGTCGATTCCGCAAGCGATCCAAGACATTTCCAACGAGCTCGCCCGCGTGCGGCAGGAGCGTGACTTCTATAAACGCGAACTCTCTGGCATACGCAACCGTTCCTACGGATTGGACCAGATCGTGGGCAGCAGCAAGGCCATCCGCCAGCTCAAGGAAGACATTCTGCGGGTCGCGCCGCTGGACGTGCCGGTGTTGCTGGTGGGGGAAAGCGGAACAGGCAAGGAGCTGGTGGCGCACGCGCTGCACATGCTCAGCCCGCGTGGCGACAAGCCGCTGACCTTGATCAATGCGGCCGCGATGCCCATCAGCCTTGTGGAAAGCGAGTTGTTCGGCTATGAAGGCGGCGCGTTCACGGGCGCCGACAAGCGCGGCCGCAAGGGTAAGTTCGAACTTTCCGATACCAGCAGCCTGTTCCTCGATGAGATCGGCGACATGCCAATGGAAATGCAGGTGAAATTGCTGCGCGTATTGCAGGACGGCACGTTCCAGCGCGTCGGCGGCGAGCGCCTGCTGCACTCGGATTTCCGTCTGATCTCGGCCAGCCATCGGGATTTCCAGAAGATGGTTGCGGACAATACGTTCCGCCTGGACCTGTTCTACCGCATCAGCGCCGTGACGCTCTACCTGCCCTCGCTACGGGACAGGCCCGAGGATATCCCCGAGCTGGCCGATACCTTCCTGGCCGCCTTCGCCAGGCGCCAGGGCGTCGCCAAGAAGTCCATCGACGACCATGTCATCCAGTACCTGCAATCGCGGAGTTGGCCGGGCAATGTGCGCCAGCTGCAGCACGCGGTGGAACGGGCGGCGATTTTCAGCGACGGCGGCCGCCTGACGCTGGAGAGCTTCGGCGGTCTGGAGCATCCAGGAGGCATCGGGGCCGAGAAGGAGTACCGCCCCTTGCAGGCGACCGCGGGCTCGGGCCGCTTCGACATGTGGGAAGCGAAGCAGCGCGTCGAAATGGAGCTGATCGCGGACGCCATGGAGCGCACCGGCGGCAATAAGAAGCGGGTCGCCGAGGAACTGGGAATCTCCCGCTCCTATCTGTACAAGCAACTGCGCCTGATGGAAGGCGGCAAGGAGAGCTGAGTCCCGGCCCTGGGATGTCAGGACTGCACAATCCCGGCGTTGAACAGCTCCTGCTGCCGGGCGGCATCCAAACCGAGTTCACTCAGGATCTGCCGGGTGTGCTCGCCGCGCCGCGGCGAGCGCTTTTCCTGGCTACCTGGCGCCGCCGTGCCCGGCAGCCGGGCGATCGGCACGCGGCATGGGCCGCCTTGCTCGCTCATCGCGAAAATCCGTTGCTGTTTGACCTGCGCGTCGGCC
Organism: Achromobacter sp. 2789STDY5608621; assembly: GCF_001299375.1. Lineage (NCBI taxonomy): Bacteria > Pseudomonadati > Pseudomonadota > Betaproteobacteria > Burkholderiales > Alcaligenaceae > Achromobacter > Achromobacter sp. 2789STDY5608621. Next base: position 33,749 of record NZ_CYTU01000024.1, read on the forward strand.
AGGAAGCTGGCGTAGTCGGAGACTTTTCCGCAGACCACGCCATGCCGGTTCAGGCGCTCGACCCAATGTGCCGTCGGCTTGGCACGGAAGATCCGTATCAGCGTTGAATTGATCTCCTCGCAGTGGGCGTAACGTCCGGTCGCCGTGCTCAGGCGCGGGTCGGCGAGCCAGTCGTTCTGTCCTATGGCCTGGCACAGGCCCGCGAACATCCGGTCGTGCAGCGAGGTGACGTTGATGTGCCCGTCCTCGGTTTCGAAGGTGCCGGCCGGCACGCTGAGAGCCTGCACGGAGCGTCCGGCATTGAGGGCCTCGTCGATGATCGCGCCGCTTTGCACCGCAGCCGCGGCTTCCAGCAGGGAGACCTCCACCCGCGAGCCCTGGCCCCGCACGGCGCGGCGGTACAACGCGGCGCCCGTAGCCTGCGCCGCATAGATGCCCGTCGCCACGTCGATCAGCAGGATGCCGACCTTGCGGGGAGTGCCCCGCGCGTCCCGGTTGACCACCATCATTCCACTCATGGCCTGCAGCGTCGAATCCGATCCTGGCCGTTCGGCATAGGGGCCGTCAGGACCGAAGGCGGACACCGAGACATACACCTGATCGGGCCGGGCTTTCGAAAGATCGGCGTATGACAGGCCCAGGCGCTCTATGACGCCGGGGCGGAAGCTTTCTATGACGACGTCGGCTCGTAACGCAAGTTGGCGTAGGAGGTCTCTGCCGGCCTCAGTCTGCCCATTGACGCAGATCGAACGTTTACCCAGGTTGTAGGCGATTGCAAGCGCGCTCATTCCTTCAGTTTGATAGCCAATGGCGCGGCTCCAATCGCCGGTTGGCGATTCCGCCTTGATGACCTCGGCGCCTTGTTCCAGCAGGAGCATGGCGCAGTAGGGTCCGGCGACTCCCTGGCTGAGATCCAGGACGCGCAATCCGGCGTACGGTTGATCGGGCAAGGCGGGCATTTCGGGGCTCCTAAGCAAGTCTGGCGTGTCCGTACTTTCCCGGACGAGTTCTGATATGAAGCAAAACCCGTACCACCGCTGCGTGCGCTGCGGATGTCTGTCCTGCCGCGTAACGAGTGTCTTCATAGTATGCATTTGTGTTCGCCCAGGAGGCAGGGAGCCGGCGACGGGCTGGCGGTTACATCGCAGGACGGAAGTGTGGCGTGAAGCGAGGCCAAGCTTGGCATGGAGTTTGCGTTCTCCCAGAACGAATGCAGGAGTGGGTTTTCAACCAGGGAGTCAGGAGCAGACATGAACCATGCAATCAATAAGATGGCCACCCGAATGGCGGCGATAGCGCTGGCAGCGCTCAGCGCGACCAGCGCTTTGGCCGCCGAATATCCGAGCAAGCCGATCAGGATGATCGTGCCGTTCGCCGCGGGCGGGCCGACCGACACGTTGGCGCGCAGCCTGGCCGAGGCGATGACGGAACAGCTGGGCCAAAAAGTGATCGTGGAAAACAAGCCGGGAGTGGGCGGGAACGTAGGCACGGCCCAATTTGCGCGCATGTCCCCCGACGGCTACGCAGTGCTGCTGGTCACCAACGGCCCGCTGGTGGCCAATCAGATGATGTTCAAGAACCTGGGCTTCGATCCGAAGAAGGATCTGGATCCTGTCTCCTTCGTGGCCTATCTGCCCAATATGGTCGCCGTGCATCCCAGCGTGCCGGCAAAGACCATCAAGGAGTTGATCGCGCTGTTGAAGGCGAATCCCGACAAGTACAGCTTCGCATCGGGCGGAGACGGCACCAGCACCCACTTTGCCGGCGAATTGATGAAGTCCATGGCGGGCGTGAAGATGACGCATATTCCCTACAAGGGGGATGGCGCTTCGATGCCGGACGTCGTCGGCGGACAGGTGCCCATCGTGTTCGGCAGCATCTTCGCCACCAAGCGTTTCGTCGACGGCGGCATGCTTCGGGGATTGGCGGTGACGTCCCTGGACCGGGTTCCGTCCATGCCCGAGATGCCGACGGTGGCTGAATCCGGCTTGCCCGGCTACGACCTGACTGCCTGGTACGGCGTGGTGGTCCCTGCGGGTACGCCCAAGCCCATCATCAACAAGCTGAGCCAGACCATCGCCCGGGTCGTGGCGTCGCCGGACTTCCGTGCGCGGGTCGAGGGGATGAGCGGCATACCGAAAAGCACCACTCCGGAAGAGTTTGCCGCGTTCATGGAGTCGGAGCGTCCCAAGTGGAAGAAGCTCATCGAGGAATCGGGAATCAAGATCAACTAGGCCGCTCGCGCCGGGAACACAAGCGAAATAGGAGAAAGCGATGTTTGCTGCAGATGTGCTGAAAGGAAAGGTGGCGTTGATAACGGGAGGCGGGGGCGGCATAGGACTGGAGATCGCCACGGCCTATGCGCGCCTGGGCGCCAAGGTGGTGGTGGCGAGCCGAAACCAGGAACGGCTGGACGGCGCCGTGGCGTCGCTGGCGGCGCAGGGCCTGGAGATCCTGGCCGTGCAAACCGACGTCAGAGTCTACGAGCAGATCCGGGACGCCATAGAAACCGCGGTCGAGCGCTACGGCGCGCTGGACATCCTGGTGAACAACGCCGCCGGGAACTTCCATTGCCCGACCGCCGAGCTTTCGCCCAATGGCTGGAAGACGGTCATAGACATCGATCTGAACGGCACGTTCTACGGTTGTCACGCCGCCTACAAGCATCTGAAGGCGGCCCGTGACGGCGGCTGCATCATCAGCATCGCCACTATGCTCGGCCTGAGCGGCTGGCCGGGCGCCGCGCACGCCGGCGCGGCCAAGGCCGGGATCATCTCCTTGTCGCGCGCATTGGCGGTGGAGTGGGGCGGCGACAACATCCGCGTCAATACGATTTCGCCTGGACCCATCGGCGACACAGAAGGGGTGCGCCGCCTGTATCAGGAGACTGGCCGCGAACAACTGGAGCGCAAGAAGACTGCCCTGGGCCGGTTCGGCAACAAGTCCGATATCGCCAATGCCGCGGTCTATCTGGCGTCGGACCTGGGCGCCTACATCACCGGCGAGAACATGGTGGTGGATGGCGGCCGCTGGCTCAAGTATGTGGCGGCTTGAACAGGCGGGCAGCGGGCAGCGGGCCGGATGGCCGGATGGCCGCCGCCCGCTGCCCGTTCAGCCCGCTGGCTTGACCAGTGGGCACTCGCTTTGCGACAAGGGGCGGTACGCCTCGTCTCCTGGAATGGTGTCCAGGATCTTCAGCAGGTCCCACTCGCCCTTGGACTCCGCCGGGGTCTTCACCTGCGCCAGGTACATGTCGTAGACCATCCGCCCATCGGCGCGGATGCGGCCGTTCGTGGCGTAGAAATCATTGATCGGCATCTCCTTCATCTTGGCCGCCACGGCATCGGCGTCGTCGGTGCCGACGGCCTGCACGGCCTGCAGGTAATGCAGGGTGGCCGAGTAGGCGCCGGCCTGCACCATGGAGGGCATGGATTTCTGGCGTTCGAAATAGCGCTGCGACCAGGCGCGGGTTTCCGCGTTGCGGTCCCAGTAGAAGCCGGTGGTGAACTGTAAGCCCTGCGCGGCCTGCAGACCCAGGCCCTTGATGTCATGCAGGAAGACCAGCAGGGTGGCCAGTTTCTGGCCGCCTTGCGTGATGCCGAACTCCGAGGCCTGGCGCACGGCATTCTGGGTGTCCGTGCCGGCGTTGGCCAAGCCTATCACCTTGGCCTTGCTGGCCTGGGCCTGCAGCAGATAGGAAGCGAAATCGGGGCTGGACAGCGGCGCGCGCACATTGCCCAGGATCTTGCCGCCGTTCGCCTTGATGACATTGCTGGTGTCGCGTTCCAGCGAATGGCCGAAAGCATAGTCCGCCGTGATGAAGAACCAGCTGTCGCCGCCGGCGCGGGTCACGGCGCGGCCCGTGCCGTTGGCCAGGACGTAGGTGTCGTAGACATAGTGCACGCCATAGCGCGAGCACGCCGCATTGGTCAGGTTGGACGAGGCTGAGCCGGCGAACAGCGTGATGCGCTTCTTTTCCTTGCCCAGGGTTTGCAGGGCCAGGGCCGACGCGGAGTCGGTGGATTCGATGATGGCGCTGACGCCGTCGCGGTCGTACCACTGGCGCGCGCGCGTGGCTGCGATGTCAACCTTGTTCTGGTAGTCCGCGGACAGGACTTCGATGGGGCGGTCCAGCACCTTGCCGCCGAAGTCCTCGGCCGCCATCTTGACCGCGGTGACCATGCCGGGGCCGCCGTGCGCCGAATACACGCCGGTCATGTCGACGATTGCGCCCAGGCGAAATGGGGCGACGCCCTGTGCGTGGCCAGGGAATGCGTACAGCGAACCGCCTAGCAGCGCGGCCATGACTACGGTTGTCTGTTTCATGGGATATGTCCTGCCTTCTCAGATTGGGCGATGCGAGGGGGATTCCATATGGACGACGTACTTGCCGGTGGCGCGGCCTTGCTCCAGTGCCTGCAGGGCGATGGCCACCTCTTCCAGTGGCAGGCCGGCGGCCAGCCTGGGACGGATCAATCCTTGTTCGCGCATGCGCAGCAGCCGCGCCTGCGCCAGCGCGATCTTCTCGGGCTGGCGGTCGCGGTAGTCGCTCCATTGCAGACCGATGACGCTGATGTTCTTGAGCAGCAGATAGTTCGCCTTCAGCGTCGGGATCTGGCCCGCCGCGAAGCCGATCACCACCAGCCTGCCGCACCAGGCCAGGGCGCGCAGCGAAGCCGCGAAGACTTCGTCGCCCAGGGGATCGAGCACGATGTCTGCGCCTCGGCCATCGGTTGCCGCCCAGACCTGATCGCGCAGGCTGTCGCGCAGGTTTTCCACCGACAGATCGATCACGTGGTCGGCCCCCATCTCGCGGGCCACCTGCGCCTGTTGCGGCGTGTTGACGCCGGCCAGGGCGATGCCGCCCAGGGCCTTGACCAGTTGCACAGCGGCGCCGCCGACGCCGCCGGCCGCGCCGTTGACCAGCACGGTTTCGCCGGCCCTGAAGCCGCCGCGTTCCAGCAGCGCCAGATAGGCGGTCTGGAACACCAGCCCCATCGCGGCGGCGTCTTCGTGGCTGACACCGTCGGGCAGCAGGTGGCAGTGGGCGGCGCGGGCGACGGCCTGGCTGGCGTAGGCGCCGTGTTCCATGTGTGCCACCACGCGGTCGCCGGGCTTGAAGCCGGTCACATCCGCTCCGGTGCGCAGCACGGTGCCGCTGGCGTCCTTGCCCGGCACGAACGGCAAGGCCGGCAGGATCTGGTACTTGCCCGAGACCACCAGCGTGTCCGGATAGTTCACGCCTGCCGCGGCAACCTGGATCAACACCTCGTCAGCGCCAGGCACGGGGTCGGCGACGGTTTCGACACGGTGGTCGCCGGCGGGCGCGAAGTTTCTGACCAACAGGGCTTTCATTCTGTCGCCTCCTGCGCGGCCAAGATGCGCGCCGTGTGTGCTCCCAGGCCCGGAGCCTGGACCTGGGATGCCGGCACGCGCAGGCTGGGATCGATGGGAACCGGCAAGGCGGGCATGGTCCGGCTCGCGCCGTCGGCGACTTCGCGCGAGAACAGGCCGCGCGCAATGAAGTGCGGGTCCTCCGCTGCCTCGCGCAGGCTGGCGACCAGGCTGACGCAGGTATCGCCGTCGCCGAACGCCTGCATCCATGCCTCGGCGCTGCGCTGGATCAGGACGGCCGCGACGCGCTGGCGCACGCTGGCGTCGTCCTCGGCCGCATCGGCCAGCTCCGGCAGGCCGATGACCTCGACGAAGGCGCGCCAGAACTTGTCCTCCAACGGCGCCACCGCGAGGTGGCGTCCGTCCGCCGTCTCGTACACCTGGTAGCGGCAGCTGCCACCCGTGACCTTGTCGCTCCCGGGCCGAGGCCACTGCCCCTGGCTCCAGCCGTTGCCCAGCCCCCAATACATGAGGGTGAAAAGGTTGTCCGCCATGGCCACATCGAGGTGGCGTCCCTTGCCGTCGCGGTCGCGCTGGCGCAAGGCCAGCAGGATGTTCATGAAGGCGGGGTAGGCGCCGCCGGCCAAGTCCGCGGTGAGCGTGGGCGGCACCAGAGGTCGTCCTTGCGCATCCCCTGTCAGCGACAGCATGCCGGTCAGCGCCTGATAGTTCAGGTCGTGGCCGGCCATGCCGGCCCTGGCGCCTTTCTGCCCATAGCCGGTGATGGAGCAATACACCAGGCGCGGGTTGATGCGCGCCACGCTTTCGTAGTCCAGGCCCAGACGTTGCATCACGCCTGGGCGGAACTGTTCGATGAGCACGTCGGCCCCTTCGACGAGCCGGCGCAGGCGCGCGCGCTCGTCTTCATTCTTCAGATCCATCGCCACCGAGGTCTTGCCGCGGTTGAGCAGGGTGAAGTTGACGCTGTCCTCGCCAAATCGGGGCAGGTAGCCGCGCATCTCGTCGCCGCCGGCCGGCCGTTCGATCTTGATGACGCGCGCGCCGGCCTCGGCCAGCAGCAGTGTGCACAGGGGGCCGGGCAACAGGGTGCTGAAGTCCAGCACCGTGATGTCGCTAAGCGCTTGCATTGCCGCTCTCCTGGAGGTGGCGCTGCCACGCGACGCGCGCGCGCCGCGCGGGAGCGTAGGCTTCCTGGCCCAGCATTTCGTACAAGGCCTGGCTTACCCGGTAATGGTGGTGCAGGCCGGTGCGGCCGAGCAGGGCGATGGGGCCTTCGGGATACCCCAGGCCCAGGCGCAGGGTGGTGTCCATGTCATCGGCGCTGGCCAGGCCCTCGTCCAGACGTCGCAGCGCCGCGTTGTAGTAGGGCCGCACCAGGCGGTTCAGGATGCGGCCGGGAAAGTCGTTGCAGACAGCGACTTCCAGGCCGGCCGCGGCGAAGGCTGCTCGTGCGGCCTGTAGAGCCTCAGGACTCGTGTAGGGTTTGCGCACCAGTTCGATGAGCCGGGTCGGCGCGTCGTCGCCCAGGCGGAACCGTGCGAACCCGACCACGTTGCGGGCGCGGCCGTCGTCATCGTCGCCCGTATGCACGCCCAGGCATTCCAGATCCAGTTCGATGGCAACGAAGGGCGCCTGCTGGCTTTCTGCCTGTTCCTGCCGGTAGCGCTGGCCGGTCTGGGCGCCGATGTAGACCCGTCCCTCGCCGCTGGCTTGGGCTTGCGCAAGAAAGTCGTGGGCTTGGGGGAAGGACGCGCTGTTCCCGGTGTCAATGATGCGATAGGCCATGGTAGTCATGCTCCGAAGATCTTGTCGTTGTCGTAGCGATGGAAGCCCGCGCCGCTCTTGCGGCCCAGGCGTCCGGCGCCAATCATGCGTTTGACCAGAGGGGGGCAGGCCGCTCGCGGCTCATTGGTGCTGCCGTGCAGCGCCTCGCACAAGAGCTTCTGGGTGTCCATGCCGACCATGTCCAGCAAGGTCAGCGGTCCCAGCGGATAGCCCAGGGCGGTCTTGACCGCCAGGTCTATGTCGGCCGGTTCCGCGACCCCCTGGTCCACCATGTTGATGACGTCGTTGTGCCAGGGCACCAGAAAGTAGTTGAGGATGAATCCCGGCGTGTCGCGTGTGAGCACGGGCTGTTGGCCCAGCGCCTCGCAGAACGCCCATGCCTGATCCAGCGCTTCGCGCGAGGTGTTCAGGCCAGGCGAGACTTCCACCAGCTTCATCAGCTGCGCGGGCAGGCAGAAATGCATGCCCACGACCTGGGTGTCGCGGCCGCTGCCTCCGGCGATCTCGGTGATCGACAGGGTGGAGGTATTGGAGGCGAACAGCGTGTGGGGCGCGCAGATCCGGTCCAGCTTGCGGAACAGTTCGTGCTTGACCTGGATATCCTCGAACACCGCCTCGATGATGATGTCGCAGTCGGCCAGCGATTCGATGTCGTCGCTGGCATGCCAGTTGGCCAATATGACTTCGTCCTCGCCGGCCGCGAGCTTGCCGCGCTCCACCGATTTGCGCAGAAAGCCGGCCGCCTGCCGGCGCCCCTGTTCGGCCAGCTCGGCGCGGGTGTCGTAGGCGCGCAGTTTGAAGCCGGCGCGGGCCACGACGATCGCGATTCCCGTTCCCATGGTGCCGCATCCGACGACGCCTACGGTCTTGATGGTGTTCATGGACTACTCCTTGGTCAGAAAGCTGCGGCCGATGAGTTGGCGGTGGATCTGGTTGGTGCCTTCCCAGATCTGGGTGATCTTGGCGTCGCGCATCAGGCGTTCGACGCGATAGTCCTTGCAGTAGCCGTAGCCGCCCAGCAGCTGCACGGCCTCGGTGCTCATGCGCATCGCCAGGTCGGTGGCCTTGAGCTTCAGGATCGAGGCCTCCATGCCTATGTCGTCGGCGCGGTTGTCGACCATGCCTGCGACGCGCCACAGCCAGGCCTCGCAGGTCGCCAGCTCGGCCGCCAGGTCGGCGACCAGGAACTGGATGCCCTGGAACTCCAGCACACGACGCTTGAACTGGCGCCGCTCGTTGATGTAGGCGACGGCGTCCTCGAAGGCGGCGCGCGCGATGCCCAGCGCATGCGCGGCCACGCTGGGCCGCGAGCGGTTCAGCGAGGTCAGCAGGATGCGCAGGCCGTCGCCCGGCTCGCATAGCAGGTTGGCGCGGGGGATGCGGCAGTTCTCGAAAGCCAGCGTGGCGGTGCTGGAGGCGCGGGTGCCCATCTTGTCCTCGGTGCCGACTACCGTCAGGCCTGGCGCGCCCTTTTCGACGATGACCGCGCTGATCGCCCGCTTGGCATCGTCGATGCCGGCCCACTTTCCGAACAGCAGGTAGACGTCGGCCACATCGCCGTTGGTGATGAAGGTCTTCTGGCCGTTGATGACGATGTCGTCGCCCCGGGGCTCGAAGCGGGTGCGCATGCCCGTGGCGTCGGAACCGGCCGAGGGCTCGGTGATGACCAGCGAGGCCAGGCCGCCTTCGGCGATGCGCGGCAGGAGGCGTTGCTTCTGTTCCTCGTTGCCGAATTCGATCAAGGGTTTGATGGCATGGAAATTGGTGGCCCAGACGATGCCGGTGGAGGCGCAGGCCGCGGAGATTTCGCGCACACAGGCCAGATAGCAGGAATAGGACAGCGGCGAGCCGCCATAGGCTTCGGGAATGAACATGGCGTTCAACCCCAAGGCGTTGATGTCGGCCACGTTGTCGTGGGGGAAGGCGCCGCTGCGGTCCAGTTCAGCGGCCCTGGGCGCGATGCGCTCGCGCGCCAGCTCCCGCACCGAGTCGAGCAGCATGGCTTCTTCGGGGCTCCAGGGCATGGAGGCGTCCAGGCGTTGCAGTACGTTCATTGATTGCTCCTAGCTGCTTGGGCGGGGCTCAGACTATCAGGCTCTGGCCGCCGTCCAGATAAATGGTCTCGCCAGTCAGAAAGCGCGAGCGCAGCGAGAACAGCATGGCCACCGCGTCGGCGACTTCGGCGGCTTCGGCTGGACTGCGGCGCGGAATGCGCTTCTGCAGGTGTTGGGCCAGCGGTCCGCTGGTCATGTACTCGCGGTTCAGGCTGGTCATGACGTAGCCCGGCGCCAGATTGACGACCTGGATGTCGTCGGCCGCCCATTCCACAGCCAGGCAGCGCGTAATGGCGCCCACCGCCGCCTTGGATGCGCAGTAGGACAGATTCTTCTTGACGCCCAGCTTGTCGTAGAACGAGCCCATGTTGACGATGACGCCGCCGCCGTTGGCCTGCAGCAGCGGATAGGCGGCCTGGCTGGCCATGAGCACGGACGTGGCGTTGCTGCGCATCAGGGATTCAAACGCCGCGGGCGCCAGCGTGGCGGCCGCGCCGTCGGTGTGCTGACCGGCGTTGTTCACCAGGCCGGCGATGCGGCCTGAGGCGCGTTCGGAGACTTCGGCGAATGCGCGCTGGATCTGCGCGGCGTCGCCGACGTCGCAGGCCACGGCATGCCAGCGGGCGCGCAGCGCTTCAGGCACGTCCGCCAGTTCAGGCGCCTGGCCCGAGCGCGACAGGCAGGCGACCCGAAAGCCGGCGCGTGCGAGAGAGAGAGCGATATCGGCGCCGATGCCGCGGCTGGCGCCGGTGACGACGATGGTGGATTCAGGCATGGTCATGCATCCTTGAAGCAGGGGGGGCGTTTTTCGAGAAAGGCCTGCATGCCTTCGGCGGCGTCGGCGCTGCGATAGGCCAGGGTGGAAAGGTCGCGTTCGATGCGCAGCCCGAGCTCCAGCGACGTCTGCATGCCGCGCTGGACCGCCTGGCGGGCGAAGTCGAGCGCGTGCAGGCCGTGCTGGAGCATCGGCGCGAGATAGGCCGCGCCGATGGCCGCGGGCTCGCCTTCCTCCGCGATCTGGTTCACCAGGCCGATGCGCTCGGCTTCATCGGCCTTCACCGTCCGGCCGGACAGGATGAGTTCGAGCGCGCGCCCTTCGCCCACCAGCCGGGGCAGGCGTTGCGTCCCGCCGTAGCCGGGAATGAGGCCCAGCTTGACCTCGGGCAGGCCCATGCGGGCTGCGGGCGTGGCGACGCGGAAGGTGCAGGCCAGCGCCAGCTCCAGGCCGCCGCCGAAGGCATAGCCGTGGATCACGGCAACCGAGGGGATGCGCAGCTGGCTGATGCGTTGGAACACTTCCTGGCCCAGGCGGGCGCCTTCATGCTCGTCGCGCAGCGTGCGTCCCACCAGCTCCGGGATGTCGGCCCCGGCGCAGAAGGCCTTGGAGCCGGCGCCTGTGATGACCAGTCCGCGCGCTGCCGAGGCCGACACGCGTTCGACGGCCAGGTCCAGGTTCCGCAGTTGTTCGAAGCTGAGCGCGTTCAGCGCCTTCTGCCGGTCCAGGGCCAGCACGGCGATGCCGCCCGGCAGGGTTGATTCCTGAATCATGCGTGTCTCACTTGGTATTCGTGGCGGCGCCTTGCCAGCGCACGGGGATGGGCGCGATCTTTTCGTCCTTGACCCAGTCCATCAGCGCACGCTTGAGGATCTTGCCGCTGGCGGTCATGGGAAAGCTGTCCAGCAGGATGTAGTACTCGGGCATGTCGTACTTCGACAGGCCGACCTCGTTGAGGTGATGGAGGATTTCGTCGGCCTGCGGTGAGCTGCCGGGCTGGGGGACGATGGCCAGGCACACCATCTCGCCTAGCCTTGGGTCCGAAACGGCGAAGGCGGCGGCCCGCAGCACCTGCGGGTGGCGATGGGTGAGGTCCTCGATGCGCGCGGGGTGGATGTTGTGACCGCCCCGGATGATCAGGTCCTTCTTGCGCCCGACGATGCGCACGTTGCCCTCGGCGTCCTGCACGCCCAGATCTCCGCTCATGAACCAGCCAGAGGCGTTGAACGAGGCTTCGGTGGCTTCCTGGTTGCTGTAGTAGCCCAGCATTAGGAGGCCGCCGCGTCCGCCGATCTCTCCGATTTCTCCCGGCTCGGCTTCGGCGTCGGGATCCTCCTGTTTCCAGATGCGGATCTCATAGCCCTTGCAGGCTTGTCCGCAGGTGCCCACGATGACGCCGGTGGGGGCGTCGGGCAGTGTGTACTGGTGCGAGCCGTTCTCGGTCATGCCGTAGACGTTCTGCGGCTTGACGCCGATGTGCAGGAATTTCTCCGCCAGTTCCTGGGGGATGGGCGAACCGGCCATGTAGAAGGCCTGCACCTCGCCCAGCCTGTCCAGCCCGCGGCGCTTCATTTCCGCCAGCAGATCCATGGCATGCGTGGGCACGCCCATGACGTAAGTCGCCTTGCAGGTTTGCAGCCAGTCCAGCGGCGCCAGTCCAGCGGCCGGATCGTGCAACGCCAGCTCCATGCCGGCCACCAGCATCTGCTCCAGCGCCACGGTGCCGATGTGATGGCTCATGGGGCTGAGGCTGAGAGCGACGGTATCCTGGGTGTGGTGCCAGTCGCGCACCAGCGCCCGGCCATTGGCCAGCAGCGTGTTATCGCTGTGCATCACACCCTTGGGGGCGCCGGTGGTGCCGGAGGTGAAGGCCAGGTAGGTGATCTTGTCCGGGTTGAGCACCGGAGGAGTCCGCACGGGCGGCAGGTCGGCGGCGTCGGGGAAAGGATGGGCCCCCGGGGGCAGCGGCATGTCCGGCCGCGGCAGGGCGTAGAAGCGCTTGAGGCTGGGTATCTCGTGCGCCAGCGCGAAGATGTCCTTCTTGTCGGCATCCGCGCCATAGCCGACGGCGGCGAACAGGGCGCGGCAGTACATGCGCCGTGCCAGCTCGACCACTTCGGCCACGGTGTAGTTCTGGTGCAGCGATGGGCAATAAACATAGCCGCCGCGGGAGCAGGCCAGGAACAGGATGACGGTCTCGGCGCGGCTGGGCAGCCAGGCCGCCACCCGGTCGCCCTGCCGCAGTCCGGCCCGGTGCAGGCTCTCGGCCACGCTGTCGACGTGCTGGAGCAGCTGGCTCCAGGTCAGGCGCCGGTAAGGGTCGCGCAGGGCATAGGCGTCGGGCCGCTCGCGCGCGTGATGGCGGGCCAGCGTGTACAGGGTGTCCTGCTGCCAGATGCCGGACAGGTAGTACTGGCGGGCAGCGTGCGGGGTCTGCAGCGTAAGTAGGGTGTTCATATTGGGTGTCTCGTTGCGGCAAAGCGTCTCAATGACCGAACTTGCCGGCGTCCGGCGCGCGCTTTTCCGCGAACGATGCCGCCAGTTCGTCATGTTCCGAGGTGTCGAGGTAGCCGCGCAGCAGCAGGTCGTGCGCCATGCGCGAAAGGCCGCCCACGCCGCCATGGCGCGCATTGAAGGCGCCCTTGATCGAAGCCAGCGCGAAGGCGCCGCGGTCGGCGATCTTCAGGGCATGCTCCATCGTGGCCTGGCGCAACTCTGCGGCCGGTACGACCCGGTTGATCAGGCCCATTTCCACGGCTTCCTGCGGCGAGATCTTGGGGTTGCTGTACCAGATGTCCTTGGCCCGCTTCTTGCCGACCAGGTCTTCCAGATACCAGGTGCCGTAACCGGCGTCGAAGCTGCCGACCATGGGGCCGACCTGACGGAACATGGCCTTGTCCGAGGCGATGGTGATGTCGCAAACCATCTGCAGCACATTGCCGCCGCCCACGGCGTAACCGTTGACAGAGGCGATCACAGGCTTCTGCAGGCGGTCGATGCTTTCGTACATGTCCAGCGTCGGCAACACGCCTGCGTAGAGCTGGCTGTCCTGCATGCCGTCCTTGCGTCCGCCCAGGCAAAAGAAGCGGTCGCCGGCCCCGGTGATGACGAGCACGCGGGTGCGCGTTTCGCGCCGGACCGCGTTGATGCAGTCGCGGATCTCATGGCACATCGTTTCGGTGAACATGTTTCCGTCGTCGGGACGGTTCAGCGTCAGAATGCCGACGGGGCCTTGCTCCTCGTAGAGGATGTCCTGGAACTCCATGGTGCTGTCCTTGATCTGTGGGGTTATCGAGAATGGAATGGGTCAAATCACGCCGCGCTCGCGCAGCGCGTCGATGCGCGGACCGGCGTATCCCAGCCAGCCGCGCAGGACGTCGTCGGTGTCTTCGCCCAGTGCGGGCGGAGACTTGCGGTGGACATGCTGGGAGCCGTCAAAGCCTATGCCCAGCCCCACCTGAGGAATGGCGCCGTTGGAGGCGCGGGCGCGATAGATCAGGCCCTTGTCCAGCAGGTCCGGGTCTTGCGCCACCTGGTCCAGCCGGTTGATGGGGCCGGCGGGAATGTTGTGCTCGGCGAACAGCGCCAGCCAGTGCGCGCGCGGCTGCGTGCGCAACAGCTCGGCGATGTGCATCACGATGGCCTCCCGATGCGTCCTGCGGTGCGCATTGCTGGCAAACTCCACACGCGCGCCAAAGGCCGGATCTCCCACGGCCTGCCAGAAGCGCTGCCAGATCCTGTCGTTGCCCAGTCCCAGCGACAAGGGGTCATCGGCCGTATCGAAGACCTGGTAGATGGCGATGACCGAATCTTTGCCGCCCGAGCGCCTGGGCAGCTCGCCGGACCCCAGATAAGGCAGCAGCCGTGGCGAGACGAAGCGCGTCATGCTCGACTGCATAGAGATGTCGATCTGCGTGCCGCGGCCATGCTGGCCGCGCGCGATGTAGGCTGCTAGTACCGCCAGCGCCAGGTCCTGGCCGGCCAGCAGGTCGGCGGCCGGCGTGCCGACTTTCTGCGGCGCGGATTCCAGTTCGCCGGTCAGGTCCATGATCCCGGCGTAGCCTTCGGCGATCAGGTCGTAGCAGGGAAAATCGCTGCGCGGACCCGTCAGGCCGAAGCCGGTGAGCGAAGCATGGATCAGCGCCGGGTAGGCGGCTTTCAGGCTGTCATAGTCCAGGCCCAGCTTGCGCTGCACGCGGGGCACCATGTTCAGCACCAGCACATCGCTTTGCACCAGCAAGCCATCGAGGACTTCGCGCCCTTCGGGCTGCGACACGTCCAGCGTGAGGCTGTGCTTGTTGCGGTTGACGCTGAGGTACCAGAGCGAGACGTCCTGCAGAAAGGGCGGGCCCCAGGCGCGCGTGTCGTCTCCGGTGCCGGGCTTTTCCACTTTGAGCACGGTCGCGCCCAGGTCGGCGAGCAGTTGCGTCGCGTACGGACCGGCAATCGAGGTTGTCAGGTCCAGGACGCGCAACGGCGCCAGCAGTTCCAGGCCGTTTTTTTGCGAATCCGCGTAGGGCAGGTTTTCTTGCGGTGTCATCTGTCATCCAGGGGGGAAGTCACGTGGATGACATCAAGCAAGTTTCGTGCCATCTTATAAAAAGGGAGTGCAGCTGGGCTGGCCACGCCTATGGATACGTCCTGAAGCGGTGGGTGTCTTCGGCGCAAACACTTTCCCAAAAACACGAAATCACTCGGAGACACAGGCGTCATGGAAAACGAGATGCGCGGCGTCGTGGTGCTGGACGCCAGCGGCAAGGTGTGCTTTGCCTCGGGGATCGGCTCCGACTCTGGACTGCTGCGAGATCTGTCCAAGCGCTGGGCGGCGCGCACCTTGCGGCCCATCCCTTCCAGCTTCGCGCTCGAGCACCTGGACGAGCCGCTCAGCGTGCTGCATGTGGCCACGCCCGAGGCGGCGTGCTTCCTGGTCAGCAGTCACGACGACGCGGACCCGCTGTTCAATTTCGTGGCCAGCGTCGACTTCGCCGGCGATATCCTGCGGCATCTCATCACCAATCCGTACGGCGCGATCAACGTGGTCGATGCACAAGGCACCTTGCGCTACATGAGTCCGGTGCACGAAAAGTTCTTCAAGTTGTCGCGCGGCGAAGGCGTGGGTCGGCCGGCGCGCGAGGTCATCGAGAACACGCGGCTCGACAACGTGCTGCGCAGCGGCAAGGCCGAGATCGGCCAGACCCAGGAGATGCACGGCACCACGCGGGTCGTGAGCCGCACGCCCATCTTTGATCGCCAGCGCCGCGTGGTCGGCGCCATCGGCCAGGTCATGTTCAAGAGCCCGGACGCGCTGCAGAAGATGAGCGCCGAGATTTCCCGGCTGCGCAAGGAGGTGAACTTCTACAGGCGTGAACTATCCAGTATGGACCGACCGAATCGCGGCCTGGATGCGATCATCGGCGACAGCGAACCGGTGGCGCGGCTGAAGGAACAGATCGTCAAGATCGCGCCCTTGGATGTGCCCGTGCTGCTGTTGGGCGAAAGCGGCGTGGGCAAGGACGTGGTGGCGCATGCCATCCATATGCTGGGTCCACGTGCCAGTGATCCCATGGTGGTCATCAACGCGGCGGCGCTGCCTGTTTCCCTGGTTGAAAGCGAACTCTTCGGCTACGAGAGCGGTGCGTTCACGGGCGCAGATCGCAAGGGCAGGCCCGGAAAGTTCGAACAGGCCGATGGCGGGTCGCTGTTCCTGGACGAGATCGGCGACATGCCTCTGGAAGTGCAGGTGAAGCTGTTGCGGACCTTGCAGGACGGCACATTCCAGCGTGTTGGAGGCGAGTCGCTGCACCGCTCGAACTTCCGCCTCATCTCGGCCAGCAACCGCGACTTCCATCACATGCTGGACAGCGGCGCCTTCCGTCTGGACCTGTTTTACCGCATCAGCGCCGTTACCTTGCGCCTGCCGTCCTTGCGCGAGCGCCTGGAGGATATTCCCATGCTGGCGGGTGCCTTCCTAAAGCAGTTCGCGGATCGGCACGGCCTGCCCCTCAAGGAGATTGAGCCGGCTGCACTGCGCTTCCTGCAGTCTCTGCCTTGGCCAGGCAACGTGCGCCAGTTGCAGCACGCCATCGAACGCGCCGCCATTTTCTGCGACGACGATGCGATCCGGGTGGCGGATTTCGAGATGGCGGGCGAGGCGCGCGACACCTATCACCTGGATACCGTGCGCGTGGCCAACGTGGCGCCGCGCGACGGCTCGATGAAGGAGGTCAAGGACCGCATGGAGGCAGATCTCATCGTGGAGTATCTACAGCGATTTCACGGCAATAAGAAGAAGGTTGCGGAAGCGCTGGGAATTTCGCGATCCTATCTATACAAGCGGCTGGCCGAGATCAACGAACAACCGGACAAGTAATTGTTCGCCTGGACACCCTAGGGATAACCACCTACCGCACGGGGAGTTGATCGTTTCACCCTCTAGCCAATAGGGGAGGAGCGCCGCTAGCCGCATTAACACTGGTTGGGATGGTGGCGACGAGACCTTTCGCAAGGCGACGACATCTGCAATGTAGCTGCAGAAGGCAGTTGTGAAGTTGTTGACGCCATCCTTCCAAAAGTGTCGCGCGCGCCTTCGTCGTAAAAATGGATAGTCAGACGGTGGCACGCCTTTTGCTTGAAGATCTGATCTCATCAATGTAAGAGGCGAATATGGCAACTATTGCCGGGAAGAACGAGAGAATAGATAGTCGCCCGCTCGCGGGAATTCGAGTGTTGGATATGACTCGGGTGTTCTCTGGGCCTTGGGGAACACAGATCCTTGGCGACTTGGGCGCAGATGTTATTAAAGTTGAACAACCTGGTAGAGGCGACGATCAGAGGCGCCTTGGCCCCCCGTTCTTGGTGGACGGTCAAGGAAAGCCTACCGACGAGTCCAGTTACTATCTCAGCGTCAACCGCAATAAGCGCTCGGTCGCGTTGGACATCAGCACACCCGAAGGACAGAAGGCCGTTCAGAAGCTAGCGGAAAAGTGTGATGTTTTTGTCGAAAACTTCAAGGCCGGTGGCCTCGCCAAGTACGGGCTAGATTACGTCACCATTTCCAAGATAAACCCTCGCATCATCTACTGCTCGATAAGTGGGTTTGGGCAGACCGGTCCTCGTAAGCATCAGATGGGCTACGACACAGTGATGCAGGCAATGTGTGGCCTCATGAGTGTTACGGGCAAGCCGGACGAGGAGCCTGGAGGTGGGCCACTGAAAGTTGGGCTAGTAATGTCTGACATGATGGCCGGAACCTACGCCGCTCTGGCGATTCAGGCTGCCCTCTATGCGAGAGATACTCGCAGCACCGAGGGCCAATACATCGACATTTCGATGTTCGATGCGCAGTTGGCGGCGATGTCTCACCAAGCCAGTCATTACCTCGTTTCCGGCGTAGTGCCCGGTCGGTTCGGTAACGGTGCCCCCTCGGTATCACCTTCCTGTTCGTTCGCCTGTGCAGACGCCAGCATTGTCATAGTCACGGGTAACGACGCTCAATTTCGCCGTCTTTGCGAAGTCCTCGATCTCGCAGAGCTGATGGATGACGAGCGCTTTAGGACAAACAGCGCACGAGTCACAAACCGTGCTCCGCTTTTGGAAGCGATACAGGCTACGCTACGCACGAATACCAAGGCCCATTGGCTGATGGCGCTTGAGCGCGCTGGTCTGGTGGCGGGCCCTATCAATACGCTCGCTGAAGCGTTGGCAGATCCACAGACAAGCGCGCGCGCAATTGTCCGTCACGTCAAACACGTTAGCGGTGGCGTTGTGCCCTTCATAGCGTCACCGATGCGCATGTCCGCGACACCCCTCGAGCACTACAGCTCGCCTCCAACATGTGGCCAGCACACCGAAGAAGTGCTGCAGGAATTGCTGGGCTTGTCCTTAGAAAATCTTACGTCAACAGGAAGCAAGCATGAAGCTTAGGATCATTCTCGCAATATTGACTACTGCCATTTTTCCATTCGTTGTAACGGCGCAGAATATCTCAACACGGATCATTGTGCCGTTCGCGCCCGGCGGGGCTACAGACCTCGTGGCGCGCGATCTGGCCGGCAGACTTACCGTTATGTGGAATCAGCCGGTAGTGGTGGAAAATAGGCCAGGAGCGGCTGGCACCATTGGTGCACGGCAGGTTTCGACAGCAGCCCCCGATGGACGTACGCTATTGATCGTTGCGAGTGGACACGCGATAAATGAATTGGTGTATGAGAAACTGCCGTACCGCACCGTTGAGGACTTTACGCCGGTTGCTAAAGTAGTCGACGTGCCGAATGTGCTGCTGGTGCCGAAGAATAGCCCGTACCAGAATGTTATGGAAGTGGTTGCCGCATCGAAAGCCGATCCGAGCCTGTTATCTTACGGAACTTCCGGCAAGGGAACGTCTGTGCATCTGTCAGGTGAGCTGTTCAATTCGATGAGTGGTGCGAACATCGAGGCTATCTACTTCAAAGGGGACGCTGAATCGCTCACTAATGTAATGGGCGGACACGTGCCACTCAGCTTCAACACGGTTCCGGGCGCCAAGGAGCAAATCGACGCCGGAAATGTCAGGGCGATCGCAGTTACGTCGCGCACGCGCGTGCCCGTGCTCAGCAGCGTCCCTACGATAGCCGAATCTGGGGTGTCTAACTACGAAGTCAGTACATGGTTCGGTATTCTTGGGCCAAAAGATATGGATAGGGCTCTGGTCAAGAGGATCAACGCAGATATTCGCATTGCCATGAATGCTCCCGAGATCGTTAAGAAATTACGCGATCGAGGCATGATTGTCAGCGTCGGGACGCCTTCCGACTTCGATCAGTTGATTCGCGCTGAAATTAGCAAATGGCGGCCGGTCGTAACACAATTGGGCCTGCGTGGGAAAAACTGAGTGGGGCACGCGAGCGCGCTGCGAACTCTCGTTCGCTCCGTTGATGCGTACAGATTCCATCAGAAGCTGAATGGAAATGGGCGACCCCATCGTAGTGTGGAAATAGGCCGCCCTCAAGCATGTTCAGTACGCTAGGAAGCGCCCAGCGAAGATCACGCCAGTCCATGAAAGTGCAGATACTTTTGCCGCCAGTTTTGCTGGCGTCGGGGGACTTGCGTCGAAGTCCCATTTTTCGACGGTTCGGTAAATGCCTTTGTGAAAGACGGCAATATTGATGCCAGCAATAGCGATGAGTCCGAATTTCCATGGTGCTGCCGGACTTTCACCGACAGCCATCGCAATAGCCACGAACATCGCGATTCCGGTACAGAGGACGACCGCAAATCCAATGTGGCACACGGGAAGCAGATACCGGGTCGTTACAGTCACCGGGACGACCTTGCGAGCGATCCCAAGCGACCGTAGATCCACGACAAGGGCAGGACCTACCAAGATGCTAATTCCCACGACGTGAAGGCTCATGAGGATGGGATACAGATAGGGCGTTGTTCGTATTGCCTCACCAAGGCCCGAGCGCTCAATGGAGCTGAGGATATCGACGAGCATCCGCATCACTGACTGTGCTGATTCGATGCGGGCTCTGGCTGCTGTGGCAGCGAAGTCAACTGCTGCCAAACGCCCTGGCCGTTACTAAGCCAAAAGATCATCGGACGCAGTTCCCGATCCTGGCTGGAATTGAGAAAACCCACCACTTCAAGTTTCTCGCCAACTTTCAAGGGGCGATCCAGACCCCAGCGCTCCATCCAGCCAGGGCCGGCGAGTACCAGGCGCAGTTCCTTTTGCTCCCCTCCATAAGGGCGAGCAGACGCCATCGTTGCGCGAGCACTCGACTCATCCGCTCCGGGAGGAAGGTCGCGCTCTTTCCAATTCGTGGGAAGTTTCGTGCTCTCGACTTTGAGCCGAACTTCGCTGTGCGGATTGCCCCAGCGCACATATGTGATGGTGCCGGAGGCGAAATACGCATAGCGTGTGTCGAACGAACTCCACCCGTGATGTGCTGACGCTGGCGATGCAAGAATAAACAACAGAGCGATGGATGAAAGCAGCGTAAAGAATGCCGCGGCTCTGGTGGTGAAATTGACCATGATCGGACCCCAATCTTACGAGGATGAATCCCAGCGGCATTGGACAAATGCAGCACCGTGACTGTTCCCACTGGACGGAAAACATAACTTTAAGTGCGGACATCCTTGCGCACTAGACGCAGAGACTGATTACACCTATGAGTAAAGCTCATTGGTGTATCTTGTAATCCTGAGATACTGAAGATCGGCAGTTGCCATTACGCGACCACGCGGCCCTCGACCGGGTAGCCAGGGTCGGTGTAGCCCGGCGTGGAAGCCCTTCGTCGCCACAAGGGCGAAACGCATATCAGGGCCGACCCTGACCGCGATCGTGTCCTGCGCCAGTGACTCGCCGAATCGCACGCCCGCGTCGTAGCGATCCGCCGCAATGTCGCTCATGGTGTAGTTGCTGACCAATTCAACCTTGGTGTCGGGGTACTTCGGAAGGAACTTCAGCAGCTTTGGCCAGAGGATTGTCTTGATCGCATAGTCCATCGCCGTGATGCGGATGGTTCCGCTGGGTTTGTCCCGAAACTCGCTCAATGCCTGGACTTGGGTATCGATCTCGGCCATTTGCGTCGAGATGTTCTGGTACTGCCGCTCGCCGGCCTCCGTAGGCGAGACATTGCGGGTCGTCCGTGTCAGCAGTCGAATGCCGAGATTGGTTTCTAGCATTCGGATGCTATGGCTCAACGCCGACTGAGAGACACCCAATCGAGCAGCCGCGCGAGTGAAATTGCCTTCACGGGCGACGGTCACGAAGGCGAGCAAGCCGCTGTAGTTGTCACGAGGCATTCATGAAACTATTTCATGGGCGTATTATGATTCTACCAGCTTATCGCGCTACTGATCTCTTGCCACAATATCAAGAACTTCACTGTTCAGCAGCACTGGCGTGCCTTGGCTAATCCATGCCCTCCAGGTCCGGGGGCGGTACCCCTTGCGCAAGCCCGCCGCTGGAATCAACCATTGATGGATGCCTGTCTTGTCCTGCATTCGTCGAATCGAGAAGGCACATGCGCCCGAAAATCATCTGTCACATGATCGGCTCCATTGACGGCAGACTCCTGTCCGATCGCTGGACCCCACTTCCCGAAGGAGCGGAGGTAAACACCATCCTCACGGTCTATGACGAAGCCGCACAACGGTTGAACGGACAGGGGTGGATTGTCGGCCGCAAGACCATGGCCGATATGATCAGTGGGACCGCCCGCTCGCATGGCGCTTTCGACACGTCATGCGACCGCAGCACCTACATCGGGAATCGCGGGGAACGCGCCGTCGCGGTTGCCGTCGATCCTTCCGGAAAGCTCAACTACGGCACGGATCATGTCGGGGCCGAGCACCTGGTGGCGATACTGGGTAAGCAGGTATCGGACGAGTACCTGGAAGAGCTGCGCAACGACGGGGTATCCTATCTTTTCGCCGGCGCCGACGGCCAGGACCTGCACTCAGCCATGGCGACGCTTGGCGATGAATTTGGCATCGAGACCGTGCTCCTGGAGGGAGGTGGCACGATCAACGGGGCGTTCCTCAAAGCCGATCTGATCGATGAGATTAGCTTGTTGGTGTATCCCGGCATCGATGGGCTGGCCGGAATACCCAGCATTTTCGAGTACCACGGCGCATCGGCCAATGAATTGCCTGCGGCCGGGCGCACTCTGCGCCTGCTATCCGTTGAAACCCTTTCTGCCGACATCGTATGGATACGCTATGCCGTCGATAGACGGGCTGTTGCGTAGTCCCCCGGGTTGTGGTGGACCACAGGGTGGGCTTGGAAGGCGACAAGATGAGAAATCCAACGATTCGCACAATGAGGTCATGGCCGCGCACATGGCTCCGCGCGGCATTCATCGCGGTCAGTGCTCTGGCGATCAGCGCGTGCGCGTACCTCCAGCACCCGAAGTTCGGGAAGTTGCCAGAAGGGGCGGATCTGGCTCGCATCGAGCGATCCCCGAACTACGTCAATGGTGAATTCATGAACCTTGTCGAGACGCCGATGTTCACCGAGGGCGCCAGTTTCACGTCGGTGCTGCTGGGGAATCTGTTTTCGCAAGCGGAGGGCAGACGGCCGGACAAACCCATCCCCACTGTCAAGACGGACTTGAGGGCACTGGACATCGAACGCGACACGGTGGTTTGGCTAGGTCACTCGTCCTACTTCGTCCAGTTGGGTGGCAGGCGACTGTTGATCGATCCGGTTTTCAGCAGCTATGCGGCTCCAGTGCCCGTCTCCAATCGAGCGTTTCCAGGCACTGGCATCTATACCGCGGAGGACATGCCTCCCATCGACTACCTGCTCATCACTCACGACCATTGGGACCATCTGGATTGGGCCAGCGTGACGGCCTTGCAGGACAAGGTGAAGAACGTCATCACGGCGCTTGGCGTTGGTTCGCACCTGCGGTACTGGGGCTACCCCGCCAACCAGGTCCACGAAGGTGACTGGTTCGACACCATTGCCTTGGAAGCCGGCTTTCTCGTGCATGTAGTGCCTGCGCGGCACTTCTCTGGACGCCTGCTGACCCGCAACAAAACCTTGTGGGCTGGATTCGTCCTGGAAGCTTCGGGAAAGCGTTTACTGTTCGGTGGCGACAGCGGTTACGGCCCCCACATCGCCGCCATCGCTGCCAAGTTCCCGAGCTTCGATCTGGTGTCTCTGGACAGCGGCCAGTACGACAGGCGCTGGGCTTACCTGCACATGACGCCGGAGGAGACCGCCGATGCCGCAGAGTTGTTGCGTGCCAAGCTGCTGCTGCCTGCTCACGTTGGGCGCTTCGCCATGGGCGTCCATCCTTGGGATGACCCATTCAAACGTATCGCGGCAGCCGGTGCGAATCGAGATTTTCGCCTGCTGATGCCGCGGATCGGCGAGCCTGTTTGGCTTGATGGCTCGACACAGCATTTCAGCGAGTGGTGGGCATGCGCAGACTGAGAGCTTTATGTTTAGCGACAAGCAGAAATCCTGCTCTACCACTCGGGTATGGCCACCATGGCCACCAATCACTTCTGCGGCGGTCGGCGGATTGCTTAAACTCGACGGCACACCGCGCGTCCTGGAGCCTGGCTTGGCGCAAGAGCTCGGCTGCGTATTATCGGCATTTTTCGACCGCAGGTTTGTCTACGACCGCGGTCGATGGTTGCTGGACGCAACGCGGGAAGTTCCCCAGGCCTCAATCGATGGCGTCCCGCAGACGACTCGTCAATGCAAGGCTGCGGGAAATCGTCGCCATGGGTTCTACGGAATGTGCATTGCCCATTGTGCAGGGATGAAAGCCGATTGGAGCCTCCGCTCCTAGCCAGTATTTGGCACCTCCATCTGTTCACGACCAAGCGTGAATGGGTTGATAGGCAACCCTCGCTTTTGGAGGAGAAAGCAATGCAGCTAAGTTTCAGTAGTGTGTGGGCAAGCAAAAGGCACGTGCAGAAGGTTGTCCAAGGCGCACCGGTGGTGCGTGAGGCGGGCGGCCTCTATCGAGCCGCGACGCCTGAAGAGTTGCTAAGTGCGGCGGCGCTGCAATTGGAGGGGGCACTGGGTAGCCGCTTGCCAGTGACTAAGCCATCGGCTGCCATCGACTATATCGTGACCCGGCTGGCGCTGTCAGACGTCGAGGTATTCGGCGTAATGTTCCTTGATGCGCAGTTGAGAATGATCGCCTTCGAGGAGATGTTTAGAGGTACGCTGTCGGAGACCAGCGTGTATCCGCGCGAGGTCGTCAAGGCCGCGATTCGGCATAACGCGCATTCCATCTTGATTGCGCACAATCATCCCTCGGGCTCGGCGCAGCCAAGCAGGGCGGATATTGAGGTTACGCGACGCTTGAAGGAAGCCGTGGGGCTGGTGAACGTTTCATTGGTCGACCATGTGATCGTGGCGGCGGGTAGCGGTCATTCGATGTCCAAGATGGGCGTGATCTAGTCCTGCCCTCATGCGTCCAACAGCCGAAGACCTAACGGTCTTCGGCCTTTTTTATGCCGCGAGTAGCTGCTTGGTGGTTAGCCGCTTTTGAAGCTCGGCCGGCGCCATCGCTCCCGAAAGCAGTCTTTCCAAATACTCGCCGAGCTTAGCCCATGCTGCTTGCTTCTCGTCGGCGTAGTCGTACAACTGGTAGTGGCGTCTGACACGGTTCTTGCCCGTGTGAATGGCGTGATTCTGGCAGCGGTCGATGATGTTTGGATCGATTCCCAGTGACTCCATGATTGTCGACCCCGTTCGTCGCAAATCATGAGGCGTCCAATTGCCGCTTTGGCCCTTGCCGAGCACTAGGGAGTTGTCCGAAGCGCGGCGTGCTTTGGACTTTCCGTTGAACATGGCTTGCCGATCTTTGATTTGCTTAGTAAAGGCCTGCTTGTACATCGGTTGGTCTACCTCCGCGTCATTGTCGCGGGAAGGGAGGAGCCAGCGGGATGATCCCGCCAGGCTGACGAGGGTCTCGAAGTGTTTGATTGCGAAGGGTGAAAGAAAAACCAGGTGGTCCCGCTTTTGAGATTTTCTGCCTTTGACGTTCGCCTTGGGAATGAACCAAGTGCCCTCTCTGAGATCGAGATGAGCAATTTCAGTGAGATGCAATTCACCTATCCGGCATAGCGTGCTCAAGCAGATCCAGGAAACTGCCTGCAACGCTTCGGAAGGAGGCTTCCTCTTTCGCTTGTCGTCTGAAGTGAGATACTGCTCCTCCAACTCGCGGTATCGGGTTTGGAGCTCGACTATCTCAATGGGTGGGAGAACGCGTTCGCGGACGTTATCCGGGTCGTAATCGTCTGCTAGGAGCACCCCCAGTTCAACCAGCTCGACCGGATTTCCCTCCGAAAGCAGCTTGCGCCACGGTTGGCGCTTCTCTGCCCAATGGAACATTTGACCCAGTATCTGGAAGGTCACCTCGGCCAGCCGATTGCAACCGCGGCCAACGATCGAGCGGATCACTCGCTCAATATCCTTCTCGCGAATTGATCGCACGGCAGTATCACCGATCAAGGGAAGCACGTCTTTTTCAACGATGCGCATCACTTCGGTGTTGCCGTCGGCCCGCTTTACTCCCGATTCCAACCAGCTTTTATACATCTCTCGGACCGAAAGGGCGTCGGTCGTGGCCGCCTCTTCAGCGGCGGTTACTGCGGCAGATTCAGCTGCCACGGCTTCCCGCGCCTGGGCTTTTTCCAAGTCGCGAACGGCTGACGGATTGCGGCCCGCCTTAATGTCCGCTCGCGCTTTGTTCCTAGCGGTGCGGATCTCGTCGAGTGTGCGCTCCGGCCATGAGCCGCAGTAGAATCTCTTGACCTTGTCGCCCAAGCGATAGGCATATCGCCACACCACGGCCATTGTGCCGCGCTGGATCCGGATCTCCCCAGTCAGGCCGTCTCCATCGGCCAGGTGATCGCCGGCCCATTCCGCCGGCACCGCTTCCAGTTCCTTGACGGTCCACCGCGCACCTTTTCCGCGTTTCGGGTATCTCGTCATAGTTCCTCAAATTTCTCCGTTCTTCTGTTCCAACCGCCATATGGGACAACATATGGGACAACATTTTTGCGGCTGTCAGCGTACATTAGCGAACGTCGACGAACAAGGAAATTCGTGGAAAGCCTTAGAAATCAGTCGGTTATTCGTTCGCTGGCGTTCGCTGGCGTTCGTGCGTTTCTAATTTGGGAGCAGAGGGTCGCGAGTTCGAATCCCGCCGCCCCGACCAATAAAATCAAGGCCGTTAGTGAGAGTGTTCACTAACGGCCTTTGTTATTTCTAGTGCAGTGGGGCAACTTATGGGGCAACCGGTAAATTTGCGGGGGGGCCACATCAGATCTGCATGCGTCAACTCTACGTTATGCTCTGGTCGCGCCGACGTTGGCCATACATACTGCGGCGCAGGGTACGTTGTCGTTCAATCCCGCCTACCCGGTATCCCACTGGGAAACGGTCATCCTGCCCGCGTACTGGGGCAAGTGGTAGAGGGGCTCTGGGAGCTCGGCTGCGGGATGATGAGGCGAGGCAGTGGGCTCGCATCTGACCGCCTGTGAACTGCAAAACGCGCCCGGGGGGGCTATCTAGCCTTGGCCCCGTTCGAGATTCGTTGCTAAACGAGACAGCTAGGCTAGCGGATAGGATTGCCTTCTTCCCGATCGTTTAGCGCGACCGACCAACCACCACAGAGTAAATTTGCCTTGAAATATAGAACACCGGCTCAACTTCTTAGGTGGGATGTGTTGGCCAAGGAGCGAAATCGCCGTAGGTTGCTCCGCTCACGCTGCCCCATGCAGGATCCTGGACACAAATATGTCCAGCCTAGTGACCGAATTTACGCGCCCGCAGTCGTCGGACTTCAAGGAGAGAATGGGCGAGACCTAATTAAGTTCATTCGCGCGATCCAGCAGCGCGTTATCGCGGGTGGGCAGTCCACTGTGTTGGATTTCTCTCGGACTAAAAAAATTTACGCTCCAGGTGCATTGCTGATGTATGCCGAACTGGACCGAGCTATCGCCTTGTCCACCCATCACAAGCCTATAACGGTCAAGCCACCGCGCCTTAGCCTTCCAAGGCAGGTTCTCAAACAGCTAGAGATCCCCGCGCTATGTGGGGACACGCTTGACATCGTGCCCGACAGAGATGACGTTGTCTTCTGGAGATGCACACGGGGAGCCGACCAGTCAGGCGAGGTGCCGGGAACGCTGATCAGCCGGGTCGCGGATCGGGCTAATGAGTTCATTGCACGGTCACTTCGTGCCGAAGACGTATGGCGAGGAGTGTCGGAAGCCATTATAAATACGACGGAGCACGCGTACTCAGAGGCTTTGGATCGGCAGGTACCTGCTCATCCGTCTAACAAGTGGTGGTTGCTTACAAATGTGAAAGGATCTAGCTTCACCGCTGCCGTTTGCGACACGGGGATTGGCTACCGCCGCACTACATTGCGTACGATCCCTGCGGAGTTCCGAGCGTGGGTCGGCCAGACGTTCGGAGGGCAGAACGCTGACATCAGCGCGATTCGAGCAGCCATGGAGTACGGGAAAAGCCGGACTGGCCTCGACGAACGCGGAAAGGGTTCTCGTGATGCTCTTTCCGTGCTGAAACGTCATGGTAGCGGGGAGCTTGCTATGATCAGCAATCAAGGTCAGGTGTACTACAAGCTAGAGGCTGGGCAAGAGGAGCCCGTGGTCGAAACCACGAACTTGCACATCGACATACGCGCAACCTTAGTGTGGTGGCATCTACCCTTAAATGAGGGTGCAGAATGAAACAAGTTAACGTAGCAAACGACTTTACCCGGTTTCCCTCCGGACGGTACAAAAAAAAGGGCGGTACAAGCGGCGAAGCGTTCAGAGAGCGCTTCTTGCTACCGGCGCTTCATGAACACCAATCAATAGAGATTGAGCTTGATGGAGTTCTGGGGTATGGATCCTCTTTTCTTGAGGAAGCGTTTGGGGGGGCTATCAGACAAGCGAAGGTGAAAGCGGATGAGTTTTTCCGCCTCATCCATCTTAAGTCGTCCAATCAAGCGCTAATTCGAGAAATTCACCAATACGTCGAAGAAGCTAGCAAGCGCCTTCGAAATGGATGAACGATCCTCCGTGGGCGTCATTGCGTTAGTTGCAGCAATCATCGGCTGGTACGTTGTCCATCGGCTGGCGATAGCACGCGAACGGGAAAAGTTCAGGAGGGAGGCTGTTGCTAAAGAGGCGATTGAGATTTGCACGATGACCAGCGCCCTTTTGGATAAGAGTATTACCTACCACTGCGGGAGCAGAGACGAAATCTTGGAACGCGAGCTCAAGAGTCTATTCGACAGGCTCTCGCTCCGGATCCAGCATTTACCGACCGTTCGTGACGCCATCCGGAATGTTCCCGCAACCTCTGCAGCTATTATGTTCAAGCAATCGGTTACGGGAATCCACTTTGAAGACGAACACGAGGAACCTCTGGCTCCCTCCGATGCCATTGTTGCTGGCATCCAAATTGCGGCATACAAACTCGAAGAAGAGCTACTAGGCATTCGGGCTACGGCATTCAATAGCTAGGACCTCAACGGCGTCGGCACGACATGCCAAGCGTCCAGACGCTTGCTCAGATCTGAAGGGGCCTCCCCCAGTTCACTGCTTCCCCGTCCGCATGTCCCGATGTTTCAGTCATCCACGTGGTGCCAATTTGAGCATTTTGACTTCCACGACAGCCACCTCCGGGTGGCTTTTTGCCAAAGAAAAAACCACCCTTTTTGGGGTGGCTGCGGTGCTAGCCAGGAACGGCTTATGTTGAGCCTCTTGTTCGCGTGATGGTCTGCGAGATCCACTCGTCGATCTCCGATTCAATCCACACAGATGTACGCCCGTTCTTGATGTGCGCCGGGAATTCGCCAATCTTGATCTGCTCGTAGATCTTGGTCTTGCCCATACCAACTCGGCTTTGCACCACTTTCAGCGGCAGAAGGGACTCTCCTTGCTCACGCATCAATGCCCCCCTCCTGTCTGTGGAACAGCGCTTCAAGATTGGAGCGAGCCTGACGTGCTGCGGCTGGATTCTTTCGACTCGGCGGTCGGCTTCCCCGTTGGCTATAGCTAGTCGAGACCGCCGTGACAGGAATGTCGGTTCCCTCGAGAGGGCTAGCCCCTGCGATGACTCGCCGAGCATCGTCCATGGTAGCGTTCCACCCGCGCACGTAGACCCGAATTTCCGCGTCCACGTGCTTAGGCAGTAATAGGCTCCAGACCACATCGTCCTGCTTCGTGAGCTGGTTGCGCTTCGTGTGGGCGCCGCAACCTGGCCACTGGCGCTCGAGTTCCTGGATGAGTAGGGCCCGCCGACGCTGGTTGAGGAGTTCGATGATTGTGATCATGCCGTCCTCTCCGTTGCAGGCGGACGCCCAGCCGTGTCGAGCAGGCTTCGCGCTGCGGCGGCACCGGCCTTCAGTTGCGGGTCCGCCGAGGCGTCCAGAATGCGCGTCGTGATCTCGAGCGCGCTTGCCAGTTTGGCGCAGCGTTCACGCATGGCAGCCGCCTCCGCTTTGGCCTCGGAGAGTTCTGCTGTGGCCTTGTCGTACAGGCGCGTATAGAGCGCGCGGCCGCGCACGGCCGCCGCCAACTGCTCGGTGGGAGTTCGGGGCTTATTCATCGCCGTCCCCTTTCTGCCTCCCTGGCTTCATGCCGAGGGCTTCCCGCAGCTTGTACCAAGCCTTATGGTCTTCGCAGGTGTCGGCCGTGATTGCCAGTAGCGTGCGCACGTCTTGGCTGATTTCGGGCGTGTCGAGGATGCCCCGGAGTACCGAGATAAGCGCCCGCAGGTTTTCCTTCTGTTCCTCCATGACTTCGAACCACAGGTGCGCGGTGAATAAGTCGACGCTGGCTTGTTTGGTGAGGGCGTATTTCATTCGGCGGCCCCCTTTTCAGCAGCGGCCTTGAATAGGTCGGCCCATTCTTCGGCTGACTCCGCCATCTCTCCCGACAAGTTGATGGCAATCTCGGCCATGTCCAGGACGTTCAAAATGTCCTGTTTGCCGGTTTGGGTGGCATACCGAATCACGCACAATACGGAATTGATCTGGAGCAGCGTTTCGACCGCACGTTGAAGTGCGTCTCCGGCCTCCTTAAGTGTTACGGGCCTGCTCATTCTGCATCTCCCAGAGCCTCGACGCGTTCTTGCTCTGCCCCCCATTCGTCTTGCATCTGTGGGGACATCGCATGCAGGTAGACGTCATTTTGTAGGTCTTGGCACCCGGGCATAGGCATACCGATCACTTGGAAGTTGACGAGCAGCGCGCCGATCGCGTCCAGAAAGTCGGATTGGGCGGAAGTAGGAACGAGGTCGAACGCTTGTCGCAGACCCGAAGGGAAGAGATAGCCCTCGGCCGCATCGGCCGCAGCGCAGAACAAGACGTGCCATTCCTCCGCGGCACGGAAGCCATCGATAGGGAAGTGCAATGTGCTCATGCTGCACCTCCGCAAACGCCGTTAAGCGCGATGCCGCTTTTGTCGGTGACTTCGACGGCGAGGATATAGGCTTGGTTGATCAGGCCTTCGCGCAAGTCCTTTTCCATCTCCTCGAAAATGAGAAAGCCGTTGCCGGTCATCATGTCCAGGATTGCGCGCAGCCTGGTCGAGATCTCGTTGATCTCCAGCAACGCATTGCTGGCGGCCCTGAACTTGGGATTGGGAGTGGCGTTCATGCGGCACCTCCCTTGCCGAGCAGGCGGTCCGACACAATGCTGTGCAGTTCAGCGAACCGCTCAACGTACCAATGCGGCTGTGTCTCCCGCGGCGATGCGGGATTGGTCAGGTTCTTGCCGTAGGCGAGACCTTTCTCTGTAATAGCCCAGAAGTGCTTCATCTTCGTAGGATTCGACCGACTGGTGCGCGTGCGCTCTTCGATCATGCTGGCGTCGCGGAGCAGGGCGTTGTACGCGGCGACGTTTGTTGTAATGCCGTGTTCCTTGAGCAGCGTTGTGAGCGATGCGGTGGGCATGCTGCTGCCCGCGGGACCGTCTGCGGCAGCGTCCACCACGTAGTCCGGCAGAAAAGAAGTGCCCAAGCGATGGCTCTTGGCGATGTGCTGCAGCATGGCAACCTGCGACGATGGCGACGGACGCAGCAGGCGCGTATAGCATTCCATGATTGCCAACTCGCCCACTAGCTTGGCCCCGACTTCGGGCATGTGAGCAACGCTGTTCATCTTCTGGCGGAAGTACCCATTCACCAGGTCACGCTGAACCTTCCAGGCCAGATCATCGGTGAAGCTCTTGACCAGCATGAGGTAGCCAGATTCAGTCAGCAGGGTGACGCCTCTGCCCTGGATGGGAACCAGCTTGTTGGCGGGGATTTCGGACGCGGATCGTACGAAATGCTCGCGCAGTTGCGCCGGTGTCATCTGGAGGTAGTCTTCCGTTTCAACGAAGCGCGCGCGGTTTTCGTTAAAGCTGCGTCGGGCCGTACCTTCGGGGCGCTGATGCACGCTGTCAACCATTGCGAGGGTGACGACGCGCACGCCATGTACCTCGACAACCGGGATTTCCGTGCCGTGGATGTGGATGAGGTGGTTCATTCGGCACCTCCAGCCGCAGCACGGAAGGGGGCGGCGAGTTCCTGGAAGCGCTCACGGCCGCAGTCTGCGCCGTTGGCGATATCCGAGGCGACGTATGCGCCCATCGCAGCGAGCTTGCTGATACGACCTAGCGCCGCCGCCGGGTTCGGGTAACGTTGATCCCTGACGCTCGCGTCAATCGCCTTGAGCAGTTCTTCCAGCTGCAGCAGCGCTTCGACAGAAGCCTCGATCCAGCACACTAGCTCGTTGTCCGCCGCAAGCAGCAGGCGGGACGTTGACGAATCGTTGACGGTCAACGGTGCTTTTGCTACATTGCGAGGATGAGAAATCCCCTCCGCGCCTTGCGGGCGGATATCTTGCTTGGACATGTTTGCCTCCTACGGCTGTCCGAGATTGAGGGCCGCAGCGTCAACTGCGGTACTTCCTAAGCCCCGGTCTGCGTCAACAGATTCGGGGCTTTGCTTTTGGTGGTGTACATCAAAAGCTGTATGGACGAACAATAGCAAATGATATTGTTCCGAGCAAGCAAAAAGTAGTGCATGCCCAACGCGCCCATTGTCACCGTCGGCGGATGGAAGTGCTACGGCGACTTCGGCCTTTTCGAGATATGAATTCCGCCCCGGCGGAAATGAGGATTACAACGTCAGTCTTTCGCCCAGGCGGATTTATCTCGGCTGGCGATCAATATCCGCCTGTACTCGACGCCTCCCTTGGCGGGCGGGTAAGGCGAGTTCGCACGGATTGCGCGATTGACGTTACGAGAGTCCAGCGGGCGTACGCCTCGGGCCTGCAGGAATAGTTCAATCGCAGCCGGTTTGGTGGCGCGAAAAGCATATCTATTCGCTATGCAAAGTCGATAGATCAACAGGCGAACGGAGGCTGTTTCGTCCAAGCGAAACTGGGGAGGCAACGCGTCACTGATGTAGCGCAGCGGCTTTTTCATGGCAATCAATGTTCGACGTTCCACGCTGGCGGATACTGCGCGGTCGGTGTGCTGTTGCGCGACCTGATAATGGCTTGGAGGATGGAAGGTCTCCGATAGGGCCGTTAAATCTCTCAGCGCTGCCGCCCCGTTCTGAATCCGCTGTTCAAGGCTCTGGACGTGCTTGTAAACCTCAGCCCAGCGTCGAGGTGCATCAGGTTCAAGGTGGTACTCCTGGAGCGCGCCCAATACCAGGACCGCCCAACGAAAGGCAGTTGGCGTGGTCTGGTCCAGGGCATCAACTATATCTCCGGGATGCAGCGGCCCGGGAGTTACTTCAGGTGGCACATCGAAGGAGTGGCCCAGCCCGCTGAGAAAGCGTTTAGTGGCTTTGGTGTCGGCTTCATCGGGCGGAACAAGGGCGAGACTTCGTGTAGCGCTCTTGTATGCTGCGTCTATCCACGGATCGTTCAATATTGCTGCCACGCTCGCGGAGCCGCACGCATGCGCAACTGCTGCCAAATGATCCGCGACAAACGGCGCGGCGATGACTTCACGCTGTTCTTTCGGACCACGGCGTAATGCGGACGCGATCGAGGTCAGCTTCTCGCGCGAAGGAACCGCTGCCAGGTGTCTAAGCGCTTCCTCAAATTGTCCTGAAGAAAAAGCGGGCATCCGAAATGACTCAGCGGTAGTAACGGCGGTGTTCGACCATGGTTCCAATAATCACCAGTTCCTGCCTGTCGCTAAAAAACGACGGAAAGTCTTCGTTCAGCGGAACAAGTTCGAACACGTCATTGCCATTAGCGTCCAGGCCTCGGGGGCGGTATTTTTTAAATGTGGCCTCCTCCCCCCCGTTCATCGCCACAACGAATGAACCCGGCTTTGGGGCCACCTCTTGATCGACGATGATCTTGTCGCCCGGCGCAAATTGGGGCGCCATGGAACGACCCTGAATCTCCAGTCCGAACGCGCGTTCCGAGAGAGGAATGTCGGTCAGCAGATACTCAAGCGCCTCACCGCAGAAATGCGCGCCGACCTCCGTAAGCTGGCCGGCTTGCACGTAGTTGATCACAGGCACGCGCCGACCGGCACCGGAGCCGGAGGTGGCAAGCGGAGCAGCACTGAAGGGTGGCGCGTCGTCAGGCCAGTCCAGCCAACCTGCCGGCTTGCCAAACGCTTGCTCAATCCGGGCCGCCATTTTGCTTCCAATACCGCGCACGGGTGAGCTACCTGCAATCTGCCAGGCCTGCGAAGGAGATATGCCAACCAGCTCCGCAAAGCGCGCCTGTCCGCCGGCGGCCTCCACGAGCTGTTGAACTTTCTTCAAGCGGTTTTGTGAGCGGTCCATGAGGAGATTCTCTCAGAAATTTATCATTTGCTACACTATCATATGATTGATTTAATCGATATCTTTTGATATTGTTTAGCTATCCGAACAAGGTGATAGCTCATGACCCTCCAGGACTACCTCAATAGCCTAAGCCCCGCAGAACAAGGCGCATTCGCTAGCCGCTGCGGCACTTCGGTTGCATACCTTCGCCAGGTTGCCTACGGGAACCGCCGCTGTAGCGAAGGCCTCGCTATCTCCATAGATCGCGAATCCGGTCGACAAGTGCGAATGCAGGCCCTGCGTCCGGATGTGGATTGGGCGCACCTCGCACGGGCGGCCGCCCATGGCTAACGCCGACACCACTCTCATCGACCGCGCCGAAGACTCCGGGGTTTCGCAGTCCACCTACAACGAGACGCGACAGATGCAGCACCGCGGTGTGAGCCCCTGGCTATTAGGCAATCCAGCAAGCCAATCGGCCAAGGAAGGGTACGTCGACCACCAAATTCTCAAACCCGTTCGTGCGGAGATTGGCGTTGTGAGCTGGAATTGCGAGCGCGGTGATCGTATCCGGGCCATTCGCCTGAAGGCGCCGCAATTCGCGGTCGATTTCGGCCAATGTCAACTCGGGGGCCCTGGCCGCCAAGTCACCGAATTTTTCTCGCTGCACGGCGCAGCGGACGGCCTTCTGTGCGGGGCGGATTTCTCGCTCGAGGTATGCCGCAGCGGCGATTACGCCGCCGATGACTCCCGCAACGACCCCGCGACCGCCCGCCACTGCTGCGACTGCGGCAGAGCCGCCAACCATATTGATCAACGAAAAGACGCTATCGATCCGTCGATAAAAGCGTTCGTTCATGTCGTTGAACGTCACGCCATAGAGGACATCAAGGACCGCCTCGGCGTGGTTCCTTTCAACGGTCGTTATGGCCTGCTGGGTCGTCATTCCGCATCCTTTGAGGTTGAGGCTGCGGCGTCGGATTGCGCCGCGGTGGTGCCTGGTTTCTCTTTTCCATGGTCAGTCCCTTGCGAGCAGGTTGGGGGTGTGGGAACCAACATTCTGTCACAAGTGGACTCGACCGCCCATATCGAGCCGGAGGGTGTTGCTTCGAAGCACTTCCCCGGCGACACCCGGACGCCGCCGGCGCCTGGCGCTGTCTGGATTGGCCCCGAGGACGTGTAGCCATGAACACAGCCGTTTCGATCTTGATCCTGGTGGCCGCGTTCACGTGGCTGCTGATGCTGATCGCCGGGTGTTGCATTGGCCTCTGGCTGCTGTGGCGCCGCCGCGGACTGCGCAAATGGATCGCAGATTTCGATCGTGGCCTCGAGCGCGAAGAGTGCATCCGGGCGCATTGGAAACGCCGCTACGGCGCATAGCCGGGCGGGTATCAGTGTGCACACGGCTAGGGTAGCTCCCGAAAAGACGGACTCCTCCACCCGTCCTGCCGAAGTGCCTTCTCTGTGGAGTGATGGAGGTTCTATGACCCCTCGCATGATCGTGCCTTTGCTGCGCTACACGGACGCGCGCGGCACGGAAAGGGAAGTTTCCCTTGTGCAGCACCAGCCCGATCAGCCGCCCCGGATCGTCAGCGGCTCAGGCCCCGAAGCGATCGATGTGCCGCTGTCGACCTTGTTCGGCGTTCAGATCACGCAAGACCCCATCCGCCAACTGATCGGTGACGGGCCGGAGTTCGCAGAACTGCCCGCCGACCGAGTGCGAGAGGCCGCTGCCCTGGCGCAACGGGCGCTGCCCGCGTCCGCCGGCAGGTTCCGCGTCGTGTGGGTGCCCGACGACGGATTGCCGTTCTGAGGCGCGCATTGACACACGACAACGCATCGCCGCAGGTCGAAGAGGGCCACACACGCCTCGCAAATGAGTTGCTGGAGGCAATGTGCCGTGCCGGCTTCTCAGCGCGCCAGTGGGCCGTCGTGATGGCCGTGGTGCGCAAGACCTATGGCTACGGAAAGAAGAGCGACGAGATCGGCCTTACTCAGTTGGAACAGATGACTGGAATCGCAAAGACCCACGTAGGAAAGACCGTCCGCGAACTGTGCGCCGCCGGCGTATTGCGCCGCGACACCGGCGTCCATGGCTACCGCTTGGGCGTCAACAAGCGATATGGCCAATGGCAACTCGCTGCCTTATCAGGGGTGACCAAAATGGTCACCGGAGTGACTGAATCAGTCACCCCCAATACAGTGACCAAAACAGTCACCCCAGTGACCGAATCGGTCACTACTAGCGGGGTGACCAAATCGGTCACTGGGGGTGACCAAAACAGTCACGGGGGTGACCAAATCGGTCACAGTGACCAAATTGGTTTTTTAGGGGTGACCGATTTGGTCACCACAAAAGGATATAAAACAAAAGAAAGAAAACACTCTCGTACCATCCTGTCGGATGGCACGTGTGATCAAGCCGTGCCGGCACGTCAAAGCGGTGGGGCAGATGAGCCTTCGCCGGAGTTCATGACGGCGTGGTCAGCCTACCCCAAGCGCGAAGGTGGAAACCCGCGTAAAGCGGCATGGACGGCATGGAAGGCTCGGGTTCGTGCCGGCGACGCTACGGCGCAGGAACTGGTCGAGGCAACTCGCGGCTATGCCAAGTTTTGCGATACCGGGAACAAGACCGGCACTCAATTCGTGCTCATGGCCAGCACGTTCTACGGCCCTGGTGAACACTGGCGCGAATGGTTGCCGTCGACGTCTGACACGGCCGCAAACGCACCTGGTGGGGTTAAGCCGTGGTACGCCGTGGTCGGGTTTTCCAACCAGTGGGAAGCGGAGAATGCCGGCTGCACCGAGGGCAACCGCTGGATGTGGGAAAACCGGCAGCGGGTGCGCACTGAGCAGGATTGGCCGGCTTGGAAGGCCAGCCAGGCTGCTGCACGGGGGGCGTCCGAATGAACGCGCAGGAACTGTCCCGCCGGCTGGCGGACTCGGCCGCGACCGTCGCCGCGTACCTGTTGCCCGGCGGCAAGAAGCACGGACGGGAATGGAAGATCGGCAACGTGTCGGGAGATGCTGGCGATTCGCTGTCCGTTAGCATCAGCGGTGCAAAGGCGGGAGTCTGGTCCGATTTCTCGGCAGGCATCGGCGGCGATCTGTTGGACCTGTGGATGGCGGTGCGGCGTTGTGACCTGCCCGAGGCAATGCGGGAAGCCAAGCAATACCTGGGCGTGCGCGACGACGTTCCGCTGAAACCGCCCAAGCGCGAGCCGTACAAGCTTCCGGCCAAGCCCCAATGTCGGACGCCGAAGGCGCGCGTGCGCGAATGGCTGATGGGCCGCGGCTTGACCGAGGAAACCATCACCGCATTCCGGATCGGCGAACAGGAGCGGCGCGACAAGGTCTACGCGATTTTTCCGTACCTGCGCGACGGCGAGCTGGTCAACACGAAATCCCGCAACCCGGACGAGAAGAAGGACATGCTGCAGGCCGGCGGCGCCGAGCCCTGCCTGTTTGGCTGGCACCTGATTGACCTGAACGCGCGAATGGTCGCGATCTTCGAAGGCGAGATCGACGCCATGACAGGTCACCAGGTCGGCATTCCGTCTCTGTCGGTCAACGCGGGAGCGGGCAATCACCAGTGGATCGAAAACGACTGGGAGCGCCTGCAGCAGTTTAGCGACATCGTGCTGTGCTACGACAACGACGAGGCTGGGCACAAGGGCGCGCGTGAGGTGGCCATGAGACTGGGTCTGGAGCGCTGTCGCATCGCCACCTTCGGCAAGGCCAAGGACGCCAATGAGTACCTGACCGAGTACAAGGCCAGCGGCGAAGACTTCGAACATTGCATCAAGCAGGCGCGAGGGCTGGACCCGGATGAACTCCAGCAACTGGCCGACTTCATGCCTGCCACGCAGGCGATGTTCTGGCCCGCTCACGACGCGCCGGCTTACCCCCAGCTTTCATTCTGTGGCCGGGCCATGGACTGGTGGGAATGGCTGCCGGCGCGCGTCAGCGTGTGGACCGGCATCAACGGCCACGGCAAGAGCCTGATGCTCAGCCAGGCCCTGATTCCCGTGATGCAGGGCGACGTCCCGGTGTGCATGTTTTCGGGCGAGCTGACGCCGGCTCAGCAGCTCAAGCGCCTGGCCAAGCAGATCACGGGCATCGACCGGCCCACACCGGCGTACCTGAGTGCCGTCCAGAACTGGTTGCAGGGCCGCATGTGGATCTTCAACGTGGTCGGCATCGCCGGCCTGGACCGGCTGCTGGAGGTTTTTGCCTACGCCGCGAGTCGCTACGGCTGCGGCCACTTCGTCATCGACAGCCTGATGATGCTCGACGTACCTGAGGACGGCCCGGGCTCCATGACGGCGCAGAAGACGGCGATGCGCAAGATCGTGTCCTTCGCACACGCCACCCAGAGCCACGTCCACCTCGTCGCTCACCCGCGCAAGGCGAGCGACGAAACCAAGGCGCCGGGCAAGCTGGACGTCGCCGGCAGTGGCCACATCACGAACGGCGCCGATAACGTGTTCTCGGTCTGGTCCGCCCAGAAGCCTCCCGGCGAAGACACCGATACGCCCGATGCGCGGCTGGAAGTGCTCAAGGATCGGGATGATGTCGGCCGCCGCAAGATCAGCCTGTACTTCAACCGCAGCACGGGCCAGTACACGCTGGATGATGCCCGCCGCTCATACCAATACCTCAAGTTCAGCCAGGAGGCACGATGAAAGACCTATGGGTGCTGGAATGGTCCCATGAGGCCAACACGTTCCACGTTCAGGAGCTGAAACGCTCGATCGACGGCTGGCGCCGCCATTTCCTTGCGAATTCGGCGCCGAATGACTGGGTGCCGATTTTCGTGGGCACCGAGCAAGAAGTCGATGCTGAGGCAGAACGGCTAGACCAAATCATGGTCGCGCGGGCGCAGATCCGACGAGAACAGAACGGCGCGTAAGTTCGAAGCATTTTTCAGGCCTTTGCCGAAGTGGTGAAAGGCCTACCGAAGTACAACGCCGCCACCCTCGCGGGCTTGGAAGGTGTTGCGCTTTACCGAGGGGGCCGTCCTGGACGGTTCCGCGGTTGAGCTTGTGGCGCGGCTGCTGCGCGTCCCTCCCTACAACCCTGGAATCGTTTGAAGGATAGATCATGCTCGATCAACAAATCGAAGAAGCCTGGATGGAGGTTCCCTACGAGGAACCGAAGCCCACCCAGCACGCCGAAGCCGGCCGCATCATTCAGGCGCAATTGACCAGCCTTGCGGCGTCCTACGCCCCGTGCCGCTGCTGGCGCTGCCGCGGGGGCGTTGCGCTCGCCGACCGTCCCATGTACGACCGCCTGCTTGCCAAGCATCTGATGACGCTGGGCGAAGTCGAGCGCGGACAGTGGGTGCTGATGTGGGCCGGCCACCCCCGGCACGGTGCTGAGGCCCGCGAGCAGCTCTACACCTGGCTGCGCATCGTCGGCGGTAGCAACGAGCCGGAGCCGGTGTACTTGCCCGATGCGAAGGTGGAGGGGCTGTGATGGAGCGCACAACGCCATTCCCTCGCCTGGCCGTGGCGCTGGACTACGCCTTCAGCGACGAGCGCCATACTGCCGCGCGCCCTGCGATGGCGCGAGCAGCCGACGCCCGCTTGGGTGACCCGGGGCCGTTCTCCGGGATCGACGGCGCCGCCGAGACGGGCACTGCCCGCAAGTTCCTGGAGAAGGGCCTATTACCGTTGCACTTCGCTGTCTTGCGCGCCAGGTACGGTCAACGAAAGTCGCCCTGCAAATTCTGCGGTTGCGCAGGTGACCACCTTGAATGGCTGACTGCCATACGGGCGCTGGCGAACGAATTGGCGGAATTCCTCGCCATGCCGAGCGTCAACAGCGAAATGCGGCTGGACCTGCTGCGCCGCCTTTTCGAGGGAAAAGACGGTGTAGGGTTGGAGGATCTGGCGAAGCGGCATGATTGCAGCCTGTCCACCAGCAAGCGGGCCAGCGCCAAGACGGCGAGCTGGATCAAGGGTGCGCGAAAGGCCAAGACGAGCGAGCCTGCGGTGTACGGAATCGAGCAGGGGGCGCACGCAGCCGCCGAGAAACTGTTGCGCGATGGTGGATTTATTCCTTAACCCTTGACGCGAGAACTTTTCGGGTTCAAAATCCGCTCTATTGGATTTCCTCAGAAGTCCGCCCAGAAAGCCCCGGAATAGAAAGCCGGGGCTTTATGCATTCAGGTCATGCTCTTCTGTCTCAACGTCATTTCTGCTGTTTTCGCTCTTACCGCGGCTGGCCTTTGGGCTTGGGCGTCGGTTCTACGCGTTCTCTCGGACTACTCCGGAGACGTCTCAGAAGATGCAAAGTACCTGAACTTCCGTGGCGGCCAAGGCCCGATTTCACGGGACCGCGATGGCAAGTGGGTGGATGTTGTCGCGACCCTTCGAAAGCAGGGCAGGGTCAACGCTTTGGCGGCAGCGTCGGCGGCGTTGGCCGCTCTATTTCAGGCAGCCGTGGTAGCCGCCCCTTTGTTTATGCCTCCGCTGAATTAGCGCTTGCGCGCGCCTTAGCGAATGCTTCCTTAGTTGTAGAAAAAGCCCCCATACGGCAATTCCGATGGGGGCTTTCCTTTCTAGCTACTGTTGGTTATGGCAGGCAAGTGCCAGCGCGGCTTATACCGGAATTACCTTGATACCGGTCTGAATCTCAAACTCGAAAGGAATGATGTCGTCACCTACCGAGAAAATGATCGGGGCATCGGCGGGCTTGACGAGCACCACGTCGTGTCGAGGATCAACTCTAATTTTCAGAACCTTCGCAATGGTCTCTCCATCTAGAGAGGACCGCATCCAAACGGTCGAGGTCGCATCGACGTGCAAGCCAAGTTCGCGTCCGAGGATGTCAATCGCTTCTTGCAACGCTCGATAGCGCTGATCGTAGCTCTCGCGATCCTTCTCATTGCCTAGGCGGTAGTGAATCGAGTAAGGCGTCATTTTTCAAGCATTCCTGATTCTGTTGAGGGTTAGTCAACCTTCGCTGATGAAGGCGTGCAAATCACGCTCATCTTATCGAGAGATGAGAAAAAAGGCGGCGACAGCATGCGAATCGCGAGTTCGCGCGCTGTCAGCCGAAACACGGACGAGGCCCGTGAACGACCCAAGGCCGCCCCACCTGTACAGGCGGCGGCCAGTTTACATGGACGCTCACAAGTGGCAAAACCGATCATTCCCTGGCTGGGTGGCAAGCGCCGCCTGGCCGACAAGATTCTTCCCCTTTTTCCCAAGCATTCCTGCTACGTCGAGCCATTCGCGGGCGGGGCGGCATTGCTTTTCGCCAGGTCGGAGCCGGCCAAGGTGGAGGTGCTGAACGACATCAACGGCGACCTGGTCAACCTGTACCGGGTAGTGCAACACCACCTGGAGGAATTCGTCCGCCAGTTCAAGTGGGCGCTGACCAGCCGGCAGATGTTCAAGTGGCAGAAAGAAACGCGGCCCGAGACGCTGACTGATATTCAGCGGGCGGCCCGCTTCTACTACCTGATGCAGAACTGCTTCAGCGGCAAGCTGGAGGGTCAGACGTTCGGCACCGCAACGACGGCGCCGCCGGGGCTGAACCTGCTCCGGCTGGAAGAAACGTTGTCCGCAGCCCACCTTCGCCTGGCGCGTATCTACGTGGAGCATCTGCCCTGGCTGGATTGCGTGAAGCGCTACGACAGGCCGCACACGCTCTTCTACATGGACCCGCCCTACTGGGACACGGCCGGCTACGGAGTGGAATTCGGCATCGAGCAGTACGCGGCGATGGCTGATTCCATGCGGTCGATGAAAGGTCGCGCGCTGGTCAGCGTCAATGACCATCCGAAGATGCGCGAAGCCTTCGCCGGCTTTTCCATGCAGGTGCTGGACATCCGCTACACCGTCGGCGGGGGCGGGGGCGTGCCGCGCGCCGAGCTGCTGATTCAGAGCTGGGCCGGCTGACGGGCTTATCTATTCCGAACCTTTGCCACCGAGGGCTGCGCGTTGGGTATGACGCGCGGGGTTGGGATCATCGTCGCCGGGCGGTGTGCAGTTGGTGGCACCCGGCAAGATCATAGACAGGAGAGGGCGCTGTGCTTGACATCAAGATCACGTCCAACCTGAAAGACGTGCTGCGCCGCATGGATGCATTCACGGCCAAGCAGCTGCCGTTTGCGATGGCGCAGGCCATCAACGCGACCGCGGCCCGCGTCCAGGCCGCCGAGCAGGCCAACATCAAGTCGACCTTCGACAACCCGACGCCATTCACGCAGAAGTCGGTCGGGGTCAGCAAGGCTCGCAAGTCGTCACCGGTGGCAGTGGTCTACATCAAGAAGATCGCGGCCGCCTACCTGCTGCCCTACGAGACCGGCGGCGTCCACAAGCTGAACAGCCGGGCGCTGCTGAATCCCAAGGGAGTGAAGCTGAATAGCTATGGCAACCTGCCTCGCGCCGCTATGGGGCGCCTGAAGGCAAGGCCGGACGTCTATGTAGGCTCGATACGCACGCGCAACGGCCAGGCCGTGAATGGGGTATGGCAGCGCGTTGCGCCCAAGCGGGCGCGTGGCGTGAAGGCAGGTGGGCGGCGCCAGGCGGTGACGACCGGTCAGCTGGCAAGCCAGCAGAACCGCGGCGGCCATCTGAAGCTCCTGATCCGGTTCGGCGACGCCTTGCCCGTCAAGAAGCAACTGAACTTCGGCACGACCGCGCGCGAAGTGGTCGAGCGGCATTTCCCTGGGGACTTCGACGCCGCCTTGGCGCAGGCCCTGAAAACTGCGAAGTGAGAAACCACATGGAAAGCATGACCTCGATTACGACCGCCCAGCTGCGCGCTGCCGTGAGTGCTTGGGAACTGGACGTGCGCGCCGACCGCGACGCATTCGTGCAGGACGGCGAGGCTCGAGCGCTGCCGCTGGGCGAGCAGGTGGACGGCGTC
Organism: Achromobacter sp. 2789STDY5608621; assembly: GCF_001299375.1. Lineage (NCBI taxonomy): Bacteria > Pseudomonadati > Pseudomonadota > Betaproteobacteria > Burkholderiales > Alcaligenaceae > Achromobacter > Achromobacter sp. 2789STDY5608621. Next base: position 75,863 of record NZ_CYTU01000024.1, read on the forward strand.
GTGGCGACGATCCTCGGCTACGCCGCCCGCTTCAACCCCGACGGGTCCCCTATGGAGGGGTAAGCACCGCGGGCATTGCGCGCCGCGTTTTGTGCCCAGCGCTGGGGTGCTAAAGGTGTTCGCACCCTGTTCGCTCCCCCGCATAAAACAGGCCTGGAGCGCGTATCTATGCGGCTCTGGCGCATTTTCGGGGTGCGAACACCTGTTTGCACTGGTGTTCGCATTTTGTTCGCGCCGTCCTGTTCGCGCCGGTGGTCGGGACGCAATAGCCATGCGGGCTTGCGGTGAGTTTGGCCGTAGCAATTGCGTCTGAAATTGGGGCGCGAACAGATCAACAGGAGGTGTTCGCACTGTGGCAAAAGCGGAAAAAGGCCTGTCTATCCGGGAGTTCGCCCGCCGGGAAAGCTGTTCCGACACGCTGGTGCGGCGCGCGATCACGCAGGGGCGGCTGAAGGCGAAGAAGGATGGAACCCTTGATCCGGCTCTGATCGGCTCGCCATGGCGCCAGGCCAATGCGACGGCTTCGAAGGCCGCAGCAAAGCCGGCGCGGCCGTCGGCGAATCGACGGCCGAGCGAACCCGAGGGGGGCGGCGACGGAGCGCCTGACGACAGCAATTCGCTGGAGGCCGAAGCCGCCCGGATGTTGAACGAGGGTGAGGGGGTCGACTACGCCGAGGCCCTGCGACGAAAGGAGAACTGGCTGGCGCTACTGCGGCAGCTGGAATACGAACAGAAATCCGGGGCGCTGGTGGAGCTTGCCGTGGCCCAGGCCGTACTTTTCGAAGCCTCTCGGGGGCAGCGCGATGCGTGGCTGAACTGGCCCGCGAAGATTGGTCCGCTGCTGGCCGCCGAACTAGGGCTGGAAGAGGCCGACCGGGTCACCGAGGCTTTGACTGCGCATGTCCACAAACAAATCTCACAACTTGGCGAACCCGCCGCCGACTTCAGCACAGGATAAGCGGGCCGCCTTGCTGCGGGCTGCTCGCCAAGGCTGGACGTCGCCACCGCGGATCAGCGTGCCGGACTGGGCAGACCGCTATCGAAAGCTGGCGAAAGAGGCTGGCAGTACCTCGGGGAACTGGTCGACCAGCACGGTAGAGGTCGCGCGAGGTCCGATGCTCGCGCCCACCGAACCCGGCGTGCATGTCATCACGGCCATGGTCAGTACGCAGATGCTGAAGACAGCGCTGCTGGAGAACATCTTCGGGTACTTCGCGCACCTGGATCCATGCCCGATGCTGCTGTTGCAGCCGAAAGAAGATGCTGCCGAGCAGTTCAGCAAAGAGCGGATCAATCCGATGGTACGGGTGACGCCCGTGCTGCGCGAACTGGTCGGGTCCAGCAAGACGCGGACCGCCGACGAGACGCTGCTATTCAAGTCCTTCCCGGGCGGGTTCTTGGCGCTGGCAGGCGCCGGCAGCCCCGACAACCTGGCTCGCCGTCCGGTGCGGGTGATTCTCGCTGACGAAGTGGACAAGTACCCGGTCACCCGAGAGGGGGACCCGATTTCCTTGGCGGAAGAGCGTACCGCGAGCTTTGGCGCCAACTGGTTGTCGGTGCGGGCTTGCTCGCCGACTGTGCAGGACGAAAGCCGCATCGAGAAAAGCTATTTGGCGTCAGACCAGCGGCGCGCCTCGGTGTGCTGCCCCGGCTGCGGGCATCGCCAGTTCTTGGATTTTTTCCGACACGTTGACTGGAAGAAGCGCAAGGACGAAAAGGGCGTCGTCCAGGAACATTTCCCCAAGACAGCACGGATTTTCTGTGAGGCGTGCGGAATGGGCTGGTCGGAGGGCGATCGGCTGCGGGCCTTGCAGACTGTCCGGTGGCACCAGACGCGGCCATTCAGCTGCTGCGGTCACCGTCATGTCCCGCTCGAAATTTACGACCGAGCCTGGCGCGATGCTGAAGCCGCCGATCCTGGCAGTGGCGGCATCACCGCAGTGGATGCAGTGTGGGATTGGTGGGCCAGCGATCGCCATGCTGTGTACAGGGTGAAGTGTCCGGAGTGCGGGACCTGGGCCGTTGATAACCAGCATGCCGGCTTCCAGGCCAGCAAGCTGTATTCCCCTTGGACCAAGGATAAGCCGGCGGACATTGCGGCAAAGTGGCTTGCAGCTAAGGACGATGAGGATCTGAAGCAGGCATGGTGGAACACGCAGATGGGTCTGCCCCACCGTGCGCACAGCGGTAAGGACCTGGATCTGGAAACGCTGGCTGCGCGCGGTGAGCTTTGGGCTGCCCAGGTTCCGTTCGGCGTTGGGGTGCTGACTGCAGGTCTGGATGTGCAGCCGGACCGCGTTGAGTGCGAGCTGGTCGGGTGGGGCCGAGACGAGGAAAGCTGGTCCATCGACTATGAGGTGTTCGAAGGCGATCCGGAAACGCCTGAGCTGTGGGCGCGCGTTGACGCTTACCTGCTGAAGCAGTGGTATCGCCATGATGGCCGGCCCTACAGCGTATCGGCAGCGTGCATCGACTCCGGCGGTCACAACACGCAGCGGGTGTACGAATTTGCCAAGGCCCGCTTGGGTCGCCGGGTCTACGCCATCAAGGGCGAGTCCGCGCGGAATGGGCAGCGCTCGCCGGTTTGGCCTACGAAGGTGCCCAGCCGACGAAATAAGGCTACCTATCGCCCAACCATCATCGGCGTCAACACGGCGAAAGACACGATTCGGAACCGGTTGAACAAGGAAACCCCGGGGCCTGGATTCATGCACTTCCCGGCGGACCGCGATCTGAACTACTACGCGCAGCTCACTTCCGAGCGGATCGTGGTCAAGGAAGCGAGCGGGCATAAGTACCGCGTGTGGGAACTGCCGTCGGGTCGAGCCAACGAGGCGTTGGACTGTCGCGTCTACGCATATGCCGCGCTCTGCGCGTTGATCCACTTCGGTCTCAAGCTGAATCGATCCGTCGAGGATCTGGCGGAGTTTCTACATGGGGCACCGCCCTTGCCGGACGGCGAGGTGTCGGTCGCGCCGACGCCAGCGACTGGCTCGGGCCATAGCGGTCCTACGGTACGGGTCAAGTCGGCAGGCTCCGGGCGCTCGCGGGTGAGCAAACTTGCATAACGAGGTACGCCATGAGCGTTTATGACGGAATGAGCAGGGAGGATATGCAGGCGCGGCTGACCGCCCTGAAGGCCGCCTATTTTGAACTCCTGATGGGCAAGCAGGTGGCCGCCGCCAGCTACGCGCAATCCGATGGCTCGAAGTCGGTCACGTACAGGGCCACCGACTTGAGCCGTCTCCAGGGTGAAATCGCCCTCCTGCAGAAATTGCTCGGCATCGTCCCTCGGGCGCGCCGGCAGATTAACTTCGTGATGCGCTGATGGAAAACTCAATTTCTATCCTGGACAGGCACGGTAAGCCGTTGCCCGCGGTTCGCCGCCTTGGGACCATGTTGGCGCCAGGTGGCAACGCGCCATATGACGCGGCTGACCAGCACGGTGGCCACGTTCGCGATTGGCATCCTTATCTATCCTCGCCGGACGGTGAGGTCAATATGTACCGCGACCGCCTGGCGGCGCGGGCACGAGACCTGATCCGCAATGATGGCTGGGCGACAGCTGCGGTGATGCGAACCGTCGACAACGTCATCGGGCCGGATTTTCGACCGATCTCCAAGCCGGACTATCGCTGGCTGCGGACGGTGACCGGCATCAAGGCGTTCGATCACCGCTGGGCGGACGAGTTCGGCCAGGCGGTGGAAGCAAACTGGCGGTCGTGGGCGAATGATCCGTTCTTCTACTGCGATTCAGAGCGCATGCTCTCGTTCCCGCAAATGATGCAACTCGGATTCCGGCACCACCTCATTGACGGTGATGCGCTTTCGATGCTGCATTGGCTGCCTGATCGCATCGCGGTCGGGCGCGCCCGGTACGCGACAGCGGTGCAGATTATGGATCCGGATCGTCTCTCCAACCCGCAGCAAAATTTCGACCAGCAGGCTTTGCGTGGGGGCGTGGAGGTCGATAGCTACGGCGTGCCAACCTGGTATCACATCCGGCGCGCTCATCAGGGGGATTGGTTCAGCGCTGGCGATAGCGTGCGATGGGATCGCATCGCGCGCGAGACGAACTGGGGGCGTCCGATTGTGGTGCATAGTTTCGATCATGATCGGGCGTCGCAGCATCGAGGGGTCGGCTTTCTCACGCCGGTGATCCAGCGGTTCAAGATGCTGATCAAGTACGACAGCACCGAGCTGGATGCGGCCATCATCAACGCATTCTTTGCTGCCTACATTCAAAGCCCGTTCGATACGGATCTCGTCGAGGAAGCCCTGGCGGGGTCGGACAAGGTCAGCGCATACCAGCGCGAGCGCTCGGAATTCCACCAGGAGCGCCGCACTCGGTTGGGCGATGCCGGGGTTACACACCTGTACCCGGGCGAGACGATCGGCACTGTTGCCTCGAGCCGGCCGAGTGGCAACTTTGCTTCGTTTGAAAGCGCCATGTTGCGGCATTTTTCCGCAGGGACCGGACTGGCCGCGCAGCAGATCAGCCAGAACTGGGCGGAAGTGAACTACAGCGCGTATCGGTCTGCGATGCTGGAGGCGTGGAAGACCTTCGCCCGTCGGCGGATTGGCTTCGCGTCCGGTCAGGCCCACCCGATTTATTGCGCATGGCTGGAGGAATCCATGGACGTGGATGACTACCCGATGCCGAGAAACGCCCCTGAATTTATCGAAGCGCGTGCGGCGTATGCGCGCGCCAAGTGGATGGGGCCGGGCCGAGGGTTGGTCAACATCGTCAAAGAGCGTCAAGGCGCGTTGTTGGGCATCGACGGCGGCATGTCCTCGCTTGAGGATGAGTGTGCGGAGATATCCGGCACCGACTGGCGCGACGTGGCCGACCGGCGGGCTATCGAAATCGAACGCTACGAGCGACTGGGCTTGCCCGTCCCGGCAGTGCTTCAGGGGTTGGATTCGAAAGACGCCGCCCAACTACCGGAGGAAAAATAAATGCGTTTTGCGCACTTAGGCCAGCGGCTGTTCAACACGCCGCTGGCGATTCGTCAGGACAAGGCCGAGGTCATCATGGCCGCGCTCGCCGAGCGGCTCGGAGTCAGCCAGATCATGCGGTTGGACGGCGCGAATTTGCGTCCGATGGCCTGGGATGACTATGACGATGACCTGGTCAAGCCCGGGGAGACGATCCGGGACGCCGGCTACGACATGGTTGGGGATACCCCTGTTGCCTGCATCAAGGTGCAAGGCACGCTCGTGCAGAAGCTTGGGTCGCTCCGGCCCTATTCGGGCATGACTGGCTATGACGGCATCAGGCAGAGCATTCTGAGCGCCCACGGAGATCCTGCGGTCGAGGCAATCGTGTTGGATATTGACTCGCCCGGCGGCGAGGTCGCGGGCTGTTTCGACCTAGTCGACACCATCTACAGTCTGCGGGGCGATAAGCCCATCTGGGCCATCTTGACCGAGTCAGCCTATTCGGCGGGGTATGCGATCGCCAGTGCAGCTGACCGCATCATCGTGCCGCGCACCGGTGGGGTCGGCTCGATCGGCGTGATCGTGATGCACGTCGATCTGTCCAAGGCGCTGACCGCGTCAGGGGTTGCTGTGACGTTCATCACCTACGGCAGCCATAAGGCGGACTTCCGCCCCGAGCTGCCGCTATCCGAAGCGGCCCTGAGTAGTGTTCAGGCCGAGATCAACACGATGGGCGAGCTGTTCGTGGGAACTGTTGCCCGAAATCGAAATATCGCGCCGGATTCCGTGCGCGACACACAAGCCGCCTGCTTCATGGGGGCGGCCGGCGTCAGCCGCGGCTTGGCAGACGCAGTCATGGCGCCCGACGCCGCATTTCTCGAACTGCTGGACCTGCTGGGCCGGTAAACAACCTGTGAGACTACTGCAATGAAGAAACCTTTCTCTTCTTCCCCCTTTGCCTCGCTGTTGGGCCTGGGTCGCGCTCGTAGCGCCCGTGCTGAACAGGACGACGAGGACGACAAGGACAACAAGGACAAACCCGACGACGAGCGTAAGCAGCGGGAGGGCGAGTCCGACGACGACTATGCGAAGCGCATGGAGGAACTCGACCGCAAAGACGACGAGCGCGACGACGTGCTGGAAAACGGGGAAGACCCGGACGCCGAATCCGAAGACGACGGCGATGACAAGGAAAAAGACCAGTCGAAGAAGGCGGCCCGGGCCGCCGAGCGGGTTCGTTGCGCCCGCATCGTGGCCCATGGACTGCGCCATGGAGTCGCCCGCCAAGCCTGCGTGTTCGCTTTCGACACGAGCATGTCGTCCAAGGCCGCGATCGCGGCGCTGGACGCCGGCCGAGCGGATCAGGCGCCGCCCGCGCGTCGCACCCTGTCCGAGCGCATGCAAGGCACGACCATTCCCAACCCGGGTTCGGGTGGTGGCGACAGCCAAATGACCCTCGCCCAGAAGATCGTCGCTGCCGGCAAGAAGCGCCGCGGCGAGGCTTGATCCCCGCAATTCAGCTATCCAGGAGCAATACTCATGACGCTTCCCGTCAACCCCGTTGGGAACAGCCCCCAACAGCCCGGCATCCGGGCAGATGTCTTCGTCCCCGATCAGCTCATCGCGGGCGGCCTGCAGATCGTTTCGCAGCCCATCATCCTCGCAGCCGGTAAGCTGCCGCGCGGGGCGGTGTTGGGCATGATCGCGAGCAGCACCGCGGTCGCTACCGCCGCCGGCACCAATACGGGCAACGGCACCATCGGGGCCGTCGTCGTTGGTGCCGGTGCGAAGCTGGGGAATTACCAGCTGACCGCTACTGCCGCGACCACGTTCAAGGTGGTCGACCCGGAAGGCACCACGCTCGCAAATGCGGCGGTGGGGACGGCCTACACGCAAGGTGGACTGGGGTTCACCATCACCGCAGGCGCCACGGCGTTCGCGGCTGGCGACACGTTCGTTATCGACGTCAACGACGCAGTCGGCCAGTTCGTCCTCTCGGTGAAGGGGGCGACCGACGGCAGCCAGGTCCCCTCGGCCATTCTGGCTGATTACTCGGATGCCACGGCCGGCCCGGTCAACGCCGGGGCCTATGTGCAGGTCGAGGTCAACGGCCGCGCGCTGCACTACGACCCGAGCTGGACGCTGCCCGCGCTGACCGCGGCCTTGCGCCAGTACGCCATTCACGTCAAGTCGTCGGTCTCGGCCGCTGACCCGACCTAAACCCAAGCGCAACGCATGGAGAAAGGCCCCGCCGAGCGGGGCTTTTTTTGTATACGCCAAGTTCTTTTGGAGATGACGAATGTCCTCTTTGTCCTACACCACGATCGACCTGATCGGGGTCGTTCCGAACCTGAAAACCGCGCAGTCCTTCCTGCTGGACCGCTTTTTCCCCAACATCGTGACCTCCGATACCGAGGAAGTCGCTATCGACGTTGACATCGGCAAGCGCCGCATGGCGCCGTTCGTGTCCCCCCTGGTCGAAGGCAAACTGGTCGAGCAGCGCCGCTTCCAGACCAACAGCTTCAAGCCGGCCTATGTCAAGGACAAACGCGCGCCGGACCTGCTCAAACCGGTACGCCGCATGATCGGTGAGCGCATCGGCGGTGACCTGACGGGCGCCGAACGTGAAATGGCCAACCTGGAAGCGGAGATGACCGACCAGGTGGATATCCTGACGCGCCGCCTGGAATGGATGGCCGCCTGCGCGTTGCGTTCGGCGCAGGTGACCATCGAGGGCGAGGGCTTCGAAACCGTGATCGTCGATTTCGGGCGTGATGCCTCCCTGACCGTCGCCCTGACGGCCGGCCGCAAGTGGACTGCCGCCAATATCGCCGCGGGCACGGCATCGCCGACGGGTGATATCGAGGCCTGGGCAACCCGTGTCCTCAAGAGCTCGGGCGCTACGGTTTCGGAGCTGGTGTTCACCCCGAGCTCGTGGGCTGGCTTCAAGCTCGACCCGGAACTGAAGGGAGCCATCGTACTGCCCGCCCAAGCCTCGTTCGGCAACGCGATCAACCCCGGCACCGAGATCAAGCAAGGCGCGGTGTACAAGGGCAAGTGGGGCCAGTTCGACCTGTGGCTGTACAACGACTGGTTTGTGGACGAGAACGACGTCGAGCGTCCCATGCTGTACGACGGTGATCTGATCATGTCCGGCCCCAACCTGCAGGGCACGCGCGCCTTCGGCATGATCAAGGATCCTGCTTTCAATTATCAGTCGCTGCCGTTCGCGCCGAAGACCTGGATCCAGGACGACCCGGCGCAGCGATTCCTGATGATGCAATCGGCTCCCATCGTTATTCCCAGCCGGGTGAACGCCTGCCTGTCGGCCAACGTCTGCGACCCGGTGGTGGTCTGATGAGCGGCGCCAATACTCCGAAAGACAAGGCGCCGACTTCGGCCAAGCTCGTTAACGCCGTCGTGGCGCACGGGCGCGTTCTCCTGAAGGAAGACGGCGAGTCGCTGGTGGCCGGCGACGAGGTCGATCTGCCGGCAAGCGAGGTCGATCGGCTGCGGCAGCTCGGCTTCCTGGAAGACCCGGACGCGCCGGTGATTCGTCGGGACAACGGCCCGCGGTTCGGGTCCGCTGCCGGCCCGCAGATCCGCCGAGGCTGACATGGTTGATTTCGACCAGGTCAGCCAGGCCATTAACACTGCGTTTGGTGAAGAGCTGGCCTATCAACCTGCAGGCGGCGCCAAGGCCAAGGTCGTGCCGGGCGTCTTCACCGACGCCTACAAGACGGCATTCCAGGACGGCCAGGGCGGCGTCGGTTGGGTGACGACCGCACCGAGTGCGGGCTTTCGCCTGGCCGATCTGCCGCGGCCGCCTGCGAAGGATGACCGCATCACCCGGAAGAAGACGGGCGAATCGTTCCTCGTTTTCGAACAGCAGCCGGATGGAATGGGCTGGGTACATCTGAAATTGAAAAAGCTATGACGACGACAAACCAGCTGCGCGCGCTGGCCGTGCAGGCGCTCACGAACACCACCGACGCAGGTTCGAGGGCATATTCGCCACGCGATCAGGCCACCTGGGATGGAGAGTATCCCGTCCTGTTCGTGCGAACGAACGATGAGGACGGCGTGTCGTTCGGTCGAAGCGGTGCCCCGGCCTTCACAGTGACCTCGGCGCTCGTGGTCGAGGCCCGGGCGAGTCATCCCGGGGAACTGGACAACGCCGGTGCTGCAGCCCTGCAGGTCGCGTTGGAAACCCTCCGGGATCAGATTAAGGCCGCGGTCATCAACTACCCGCCGCTGATGCAGGAACTCAATCAGTTTTCCTACTTCCGCACGCGCATTACGCGGGGACCGGAAGAAGCCGGGGATCACTTGGGCGCCGTCCTGGTTGAACTGGGCCTGGAGTTTGTGCAGGGTCCGGAGGACTTCTTCCCCGTTCCCACCAATCCGCTGGAAGGGGTGGATACCCGTGTTCAGGTGCCGGACGGCACAGCTGTGCCCGGCTTGGATCTTGACCTTCCGCAATAGGAGCTTTGCATGTACATCAAACCTCGCCCGGGACTGACGGTGTTCGACCCGGTACGCAAACAATTCATGCCTGAAGAGGGCATGCCCGTGGACGGAAACGACCTGTACTGGGCCGCGCGCTTGCGCGACGGCGACGTGGTCGAAGCGGTCGCCCCTGGCGCCCAAAAGTCGGCCACCAACGAGGTGCCGCCGGCACCGCCCAATAAGGGGGGCAAGTAAATGATCCAGTTTCCCAACATCCCGCAGAACCTGCGGGTGCCGCTGTTCTACGCCGATATCGACCCGAGTCGCGCGAACACCGGTCAGATCAACCAGCGGGCGCTGATCATCGGTCAGATCACGGCCGCCGGCACCGCGGTTCCCGGCAAGCCGGCGATTTCCCAGGGCGCCAACGAGGCGAAGGTGCTGGGCGGCCAGGGTTCGATGCTGGCGCTCATGACGGCCGTATATCGCGCGCGTGACAGCTTCGGTGAGGTCTGGTATCTCCCGGTGGCTGACGATGCGTCGGCCACCGAAGCCAAGGGCGCAATCAGCTTCACTTCGGCCGCCACTGCTACCGGCGTGCTGTCCTTGTACATCGCGGCATTCTCCGGTTCGCCGGTGGTGTCGCTGGTCTGCACACCGAGCATGACGACTGCTCAACTCGCGACGGCGCTGTCGGCGCAGATCAACGCCGCCGCAGATCTGCCGGTTTCGGCCGCGGTTGATACGGTGTCCACCACGAAGGTGAACCTGACGGCCAAGAACAAGGGGCTGGCGGGCAACGACATCGACGTGCGCCTGAACTTCTACGGCGCACTGAGCGGCGAAGCGCTCCCTGCGGGGCTGGGCGTCACCATCACCCCGATGTCCGGCGGGCAGGTCAATCCGACGCTGACCACTGCGCTGGCGAATCTGGGCGACATGACCTTCGACTTCATCGCCATGCCGTACAACGACGCCGCTTCCCTGAATGCCGTCAAGGCATTCCTGTCCACGACGACCGGCCGCTGGAGCTGGTCCAAGGGCCTGTATGGGCACGCCTACGGCGGATTCCGCGGCACGCTGGGTGAATGCCATACCTTCGGCGCCACCCGCAACGACGAGCATGTGTCCATCATGGGGTTCAACAATTCGCCGACGCCCTCGTGGATCCTGGCCGCTGATCTGACGGCAGCAGCGGCGATATCGTGCCGCGCAGATCCGGCCCAGCCGATGCAGACTGTGCCGCTGGCGAGCTTCCTGCCGCCGCCGCTGGAGTCGCGGTTCCAGCTGACCGACCGCAATACGCTGCTCTATACGGGCATCAGCACCTTCACGGTGGCGGACGATGGCACGGTGGCAATCGAAAACCTCATTACGACCTACCAGCTGAACGCGTTCGGCCAGCCGGACAACAGCTATCTGGAAGTCGAGACGATGAACACGTTGGCGGCGGTCCTTCGGCGCCTGAAGCTGGTGGTGACCTCCAAGTACGCCCGCAAGAAGCTGGCGGCCAACGGCACGCGGCCGGCGCCAGGGTCCAACATCGTGACGCCCAGCACCATCCGGGCCGACCTGACCGCGGACTACCAGTCCATGCAGGATGACAGCGGCTGGGTGCAGGGGGCTGACGTGTTCGCCAAGGGCCTGATCGTGGAGCAGAACCGTACCAACCCCAACCGGGTGGACGTGCTGTATCCGGCAATCCTGATCAACCAGTTGCGCATCTTCGCCCTGCTCATGCAGTTCAGCAATATCGTGCCGGCCAGCGAGGCCGCCAGCGCGTAAACCCGCGCGGCTGTGGCATAGCGCCGCCTTCGGGCGGCGTTTTCATTTATAGGAGCCGATTATGGCGAATCTGTTGGCCGGCACCGCGCAAATCACGGTGGACGGCAATTCCTACATGTTGGAAGGGGCGGCGAAGTACAGCCCCTCCACCGTTACCCGCACCAGCCTGGTGGGCCAGGACGGATACCACGGCGTCAAGGAAATGCCGGTCGCTGGCTCGATTTCCTTCACTGCCCGCGATGCGGGGAGTCTGACGGTTTACGACTTCAACCGTATGCGCAATGCGACGGTGGTGCTGCAGCTCGCCAACGGCAAGACCGTGGTGGGCCGCAGCATGGCCTGCGTCGATGCGCAGGAGGTCGACACCACTGAAGCCACCTTCGATGTCAAGTTCGAAGGTCCCCTCGTTTCCGAACAGACCGTGAGCTGATATGCCGAAGAAAGAGATTCCCGACGAACTGACCATCGCCCTGCGCAAGCCTGTCACCCTGGGCCAGGGGGGCGATGCCGAAACCTTCACCGAGTTGGGTCTCCGCGAACCGATCGTGGAGGAAGTCCTGTCTTTCAACAAGGACAGTTCGAAAGACGCCGGCGATGCGCTGCGCAAGCTCATCGGCAAGGTGTCGGGGGTTCCGATTGCGGTGATCAACCGCATCGGGGCGCGCGACTTCACCACGGCGGCCAACTACCTGACTTCGTTCATGGCTGGCGACGAAGACGAGGCCGACGCCGGAGACGAGGATTCCAGCGTGGGAAAGTAGTCCAGCCAGTGCCTGATTGGGGCCTGATGGCGGCGGCTACGGCGAAGTTTTACGCCTGGCCGCCGCGTGACGTCCTCGGGCTACGGCTGAGTGAACTGCGGTGGTGGCACGACATGGCAGAGCGCTTGGAGGCACAACATGGCCAATGAACTGGCATTCCGAATCTCGGCGATAGATAACGCGTCGAAGGTGAGCAACAAGGTCGGGGACTCATTCTCGCGCATCGGGGATAGAGCTGCCCGTATGTCGGGGCGCCTAACGAGTATCGGCAAGACTGGCGCTACGGCGCTCGGAAAGATCACGTCAGGCCTGAATTCGATTTCGCAGGGCGCGCGAGCTGCCGCCGATCGCATTTCCTCGATCATCCCCGGTATGTCTGCGCTTGTCGGCCTGGCCGGCGCGGCCGGCGTTGGAGCGCTGGCACAACGATGGGGCGACTTGGGATCGAGCCTGCAGAGAACCTCGCGCCAGGTGGGCATGTCGACGCGGGGCCTGCAGGCTTGGCACTACGCCGCCAAGCGGGCCGGTGTGACCGCCGAGCAGTTCGACCAGAGCATGCTGTCGTCGCAAAACACTATTCGAGAGGCCGCCTTTGGGGCCAATCCGCAAGCCATGATGCTGTTGTCGCGGCTGGGAGTGAGGATATCCCGGGGGAAGGACGGCCAGATCGACTACGAGCGCACCCAGCACGACATCATGACCGCCCTGGGGAAGATCAAGAACCCCGCTGGTCAACGTACCGCTGCGGATGCACTGGGTATGGGGTCGCTGTTGCCCATGATCCAGCGGGGAACGTTCGACGCCGACCGTGCCGAGGCTGGAAAGCGGGGCTACATCTTCGGGGAAGAAGCGATCGAGCGCGCCTCGGCCTTCCAGGACAAGATCAACGGTTTGAAGGCCAGCACGGGCGCCCTTGCCAATACGATTGGCGACAAGCTCATTCCTGTCCTGACGCCAATGATCGAGAAGCTGACCTCATGGCTGGATGAGAACCGCGTGAACATCGCGGACCGACTGGCCGAGGCGGTCGGGAAGCTGACCTCGTGGATCACCAGTATCGACTGGGGGGCGTGGTACGACCGCGTGAACAAGATCGCCGACGCGTTTGGCGGATGGGGCAACGTGCTGGCTGGCATTGTCGCCATCAAGTTCGCGGCAACGTTGGCCGATTGGGGGCTTGCGATAGGCACGCTTGTTGCTAGTCTCACGGCGGCCGAGGCTGCTGCGGCGGCGCTCAAGGCGACGGCCGGCGGCAGCGCTGCAGCTGGCGCGGCTGGAGCCGCAGGCGCGGGCGCTGCTGCCTCACGTGCGCCGTGGCTTGCACGGTTTTTGAATCCGTATGCGGTCGGCGCTGGGGCGCTGTTTTACAGCAAGGACCTGAACGCGGGTGAGGATGCGACGCTGGCGAGTGCCCGGCGAGCGCAGGGCAAGAGCTATCTGACCCCCGGGGAATTCGCGCCCGGAGGAACGAACGACCCGAAGATCCTGGACATTGCTCAGAAGTTCATGGGTATGGGATGGAGCAAAGAGCAGGCCGCCGGCATCGCCGCGAACATTCTTCAGGAGTCCGGCGGCAATCCCTATAGCGTCGGGGATGGCGGCAAGGCCTACGGGATCGGTCAGTGGCACCCGGACCGCCAAGAAGACTTCAAGCGAGTATTCAAACGTGACATCCGCGACTCGACACTCGATGACCAGTTGAAGTTCTTCGATTGGGAGCTGCGCAACGGCCCGGGCCAGCAGCGGGTAGCTGGCGACCTGTTGGCGCGTGCGACCAGCGCCAACAGGGCTGCGGCCATCGTGTCCCAGTACCACGAGCGTCCTGCGGACGTGGAAGGGGAAAAGTACAAGCGCGGAATCATGGCAGACCGGATTTTTGGGGCCATGGGCGGCGGCGCCGCAGGATCTACCCAAGCGGCCAATCCCGCGCTGGGCGCGGCTGCAGGAGCGCCGGGCATGGGCAACGGCCCGGGCTTCGATGGCCTCAAGGATGCGCTGGATGCTTCTCTGCAGAAGCTGACCTTGCAGGTCAACGTATCGGCGCCACCGGGTACACGCGTCGACACAAACAGTGGTGATGGCGCGGGCATGTCGGCACGCGTGAACTATTCAATGGGCCTGGGGGCTATGCCATGAAAATCTCGGACGTCGTACAGGTCGCAGGCAGCATTGGCGGCGTCGCGAACGCCGTTGGCGACCTGCTGGGGCCTGGCGCCGGCAGCTGGGAGGCTTCGCTGCAGCAAGCTTCCTATGGGGGCGTTCCGTTCGGTGTGAACGGGGCGCGCCTGCACGCTGGTCGCCGTCAGGCAGTCCATGTGTATCCATATCGGGATGAGGTATGGGCAGAGGATCAGGGGAAGCTTCCCAGGCAGTTCCGGATCCACGGGTTCCTCATCGAGGACAGCGCCATCTATGGGGGAGGCGGCGTAGTCGGCCAGCGTGAAGCCTTTCTGACTGTCTGCGAGACCGCCGGGCCGAAGACGCTGGTTCATCCGACTCTGGGGACCATCGCGAACGTTGCGTGTCTGGATCTGGAGCTGGAGGAGCGGAAGGACCTGGGGCGCGTATTCGAGTTCACGATGTCGCTGATCGTCAGCGGCGAACGGAAGTATCCGCAAGCTGGTGAATCGACGGGCGACCAGGTTAACAAGGCTGCGGATGCCGTTCGAAAGGGTAGCCTGCTGGACATGGCGCGCAAGGTCGCTGCGGCGATCAGGCAGGGCGTTGCAGTGGTTCGCCAGGTCGTCAACACCGCGGTGCGCTACTACCAGATGGCGGTTGGAATCGTCAACGGCGTCCGACGCGTATTCAATGCTGTGTCGAGTCTGCGCGGCAACTTCGGTCGGCTATTTGGTGGCGGGAATTCGGGCTTCCTGACGTCCAATCGGAAGGCTTCCAGCAGCGCGTCGGCGGCCGATCTGCTGACCGCCAATGTGGCCGCCAGTGCGGCCGTGGTTGCTGCAGGCGTCAAGCTGCAGCAGGCGGCCGCGAATATCGCCGATACGTCGGCATATGGCGATGCTGCGAATGCATTCGTGCAATCTGTTGCCGCGACGGCTGTTGACCCCGCGGATGGCATGGCGATGCTTGGCCGCCTGGCCGTGTTCCAACCTGCCGGCGAATCTACCGAGTCTCCTATCGGGCAGGCCATTGCAACTGCCAACGTTGCATGTTCGGCCCATCTTCGACGCGTGGCAATCGCAGCATTGGCCCAGGCGGCGGCGGACTATCAGCCGTTCTCGCAAGAGGATGCCGCGAGGGTGCAGACGGACGTTGTCGGCATTTTGGATTCCGAGATCCTGATTGCTGGCGATAGTGGTGACGACGCCAGCTACGACGCATTGCGTCAGCTCAGGAAGGCCGTCGTTTCCGACCTTCAGGCAAGGGGGGGCAATCTGGCACAGATGGGGGCGTTTTCCTTCAACGCCTCCCAGCCCGCGCTGGCGCTGGCAAATCGAATCTACCGGGATCCGGCGAGAGCCGGAGAACTTGTGCGCCAGGTCAATCCTATCCACCCGGCGTTTATGCCGCCCCAGTTTGAGGCACTGTCGAAATGAATGGTGATGATCTGACGCTGCGTGTGTCCACTTCGACCCGTGTCGGACGGGGCTATGAGCTGTCCAATACGCGCGTTCTCGGGGGGTGGCAGGAGGTGCGGTTCACGAGAGGAATCGAGCGATGCCCCTCTGATTTCCTGGTGAAGATGACTGACCGCTATCCCATCGCGACGCGGCCGGATATGCAGGTACAGCCCGGGGATTACTGCGAAGTGTTCCTCGGAGAGGATCGCGTTTCCACTGGCTGGGTCGATCGCTTCGTGCCATCGTTCACCGACGGGGCGCATTCGGTCACGTTGGTTGGCCGTAGCAAGTGCCAGGACATCGTGGATTGCGCGGCAGTTTTCGATGGATTCCAACTCACCAATGCGAGCGCGCTGTATATCGCTCAGACGCTTTGCGCACCGTTCGGGATCAAGGCGAGCCTAGCCGAAGGTACGAACCAAGGCGCACCCATCGAGCAGGTGGTAATCATCGCGGGCGAGAGCGCGTATGACATCCTGGAGCGGGTTTGCCGATATCGTGGCCTCCTGCTGTACGACACGCCATCGGGTGATCTTCTGCTGTCGGGCATTGGGCTACAGGCCGCGGCCAGCGGATTCCAGGAGGGCGTGAACATTGGCTCGGCCGTCGCCTCGTACTCGATGGATCAGAAGTTCAGCGACTACTACGCGATTTATCAGGGGCTGGACCAGTTCAGCGATGTTGGCGGCGCTCCTAACCAGATCGCGCATCTGGTCGATGAAAGCGTGCCTCGATATCGGCCGCGGGTTGTGCTGTCGGAGAACCTCCTGGGCGGAAGCATGGTGGCTGAAGACAGGGCCAAGTGGGAAATGTCTCGGCGGCAGGGGCGGTCCTTCTTTGTCCGGCTGAACACCGACAGTTGGCGGGATTCGGCGGGGGCGCTGTACACGCCCAACACGATGGCTTCCCTTGCGATCCCGTCCTTGAAGCTGGGATCCGAGGCCGCACCTGTTTCGTGGTTGATCGCCGAGACGACCTACAACCGTGGACGCGCAGGTACGACCTGCGACGTGGTGCTGATGCCGCCGCAGGCCTTCTATCAGCAGCCCTTCATCTGGGCTCAATTCGCACCGGACCAAGTGGTGGGGTGATATGGAACAAGCAATTGAAAGGCTGTGGCGCCGGCTTCAGATGGTGGTTGGGCGCGGTGTTGTCACGGCCGTGGATGACAGCGGGCCGGTGCAGCTGATGCAGGTGAGGGCCAGCGGGTTGGAAGTGGCGGACAGGCGGGTGCGTCCGCAGGAATTCGGCCTTACGTCGAATCCGCCGGTGGGGTCTGACGCTGCTCTGGCAGCGGTGTCGGGCGACCGATCATCCACCATGGTGGTCGGCGTCAACCATCAAGGGAGCCGGCCGCGCGGCCTGCTGGCCGGTGAAACGAAGCTGTACAGCCAAGACGGAAAGTATGTCTACCTTACCGCCGATGGCGGGATCGTCGTCGAGGCCAAGGGCCAGGATGTGGTCGTGAACAACGCGAACAACGTGACCTGGAACCTGAGCGGAAAGTTGACCATCGTCGCGCCTGGCGGGATCGACCTGCAGACGCCCATGCTGAAGTCGACGGGCGACATGCAGGACAACTACGAGTCGAACAGTCGAACCATGAAGGGCATGCGGGACGTGTTTAACGTCCACCAGCATCCCGTCAAGAACGTCCAGGTGGGCGGATCGACCGTGACCTCTGACAAGCCCGAGGTGCCGCAATGAGCGATATCCGAACAGTTTGGGATGCTGCCGTTGCCCGCGGTGATTGGATGTTGTCGGAAGGCGCGCTACTCACCGGGGCGGATCTTTCGACTGCCATGCTGGTCAGCGTCTTCACCGACGCGATGGCAGCCCCGGATGACGTCATCCCGGATGGAACAGGAGATCCTCGGGGGTGGTGGGGAGACCAGTTCGATCCCGATGCCCCCCTGGGCAGCAAGCTCTGGCTCCTGGAGCGCGAAAAGCAGACCCAGACGACGCTCAATCGTGCCTACGACTATCTGGCCGAGGCGTTGAGGTGGCTGATTGATGATGGGGTTGTGGCGCGCTTCGACATCAGCGTGGAGTGGGTCCGAGAGTCTTTCCTCGGCGCCCAGATCATTGCCTATTCGCCTGGCGGTGATTCCCTGCACACAGGGAAGTACCTCTGGGCATGGAACGGAATCAACTGATATGCCATTTTCTCGTCCTACGCTGTCAGAACTGAGAAATCAGGTTCTGGCGGATATCAACGCCACCCTGGATGGTGCGAATGCACTCCTGCGCAAGGCTGTCCTGCGCGTGCTGGGCGTCGCTCAAGCCGGGCTTGCCCACCTGCACTTCGGCTATATCGACTGGATCTCCAAGCAAGCCGTCCCGTGGACCGCGACAGACGAGTACCTGGCGGGCTGGGGGGCGATGAAGAATGTATTCCGGAAGGACGCCGTAGCGGCCGTGATTTCGGCCCAGTTCACCGGGACGGGTGGAGTCGTCATCAGCGCCGGAATCGAAGTCAAGCGGTCGGATGGAACGGCCTACACGGTCGATTCGACTCAAGCGGTCGGTGAGGACGGCAAGGCGGTTGTCGTCCTGCGAGCGGCAGGGGCTGGAGCTGCGGGGAATTGTCCGGCCGGCACGCCTGTGACGCTTTCCTCGACCATCGCGGGCCTGCAATCCACAGGCACAGTCGTGGGCGCGATCGCTACCGGGGCGGATGTGGAGTTCCCGGACGCATACAGCGAGCGCGTCATTGCCGCGTATCAGGAGACGCCACACGGTGGCAATGCGGATGACTACGTTCGCTGGGCGCTGGCCGTTCCAGGGGTAAGCCGGGCCTGGTGCTCGCCCAATGGCATGGGGGCGGGGACGGTCGTTCTGCGATTCATGATGGATACAGCGCAGTCCCAACACGGCGGATTCCCCCAGGGCGCCGATGGGGTATCGCAGCACGATCAGGGGCCTGATGCCTTGCCGCGCGCCGCAGTGGCAACCGGCGACCAGCTGGTGTTGGCTGACGCGCTGATTGGCCTGCAGCCCGTTACCGCCCTCGTATTTGCGTGCGCGCCGGTGGACAACAGCCTGCATTTCAAGATATCCGGGCTGTCGGGCGCCGGCACGGCGACGCGAAACGCAATTTCTGCCGCGTTGGCTGACGTGCTGTTTCGTACAGGAGATGCCCGCGGCGGGACGATCAACCGCAACGATATTGAGGGCGCAATTAACAGCGTTTCTGGCGCTTCAGGCTGGCTTTTGGTCGAGGTGGCCGGGACAGTTAGTGGCGTTGTGACGGTATACCCGGGCAACGTCACGAACCTGATCGGGCAGCTGCCAACGCTTGGCGGCGTCACGTACCTATAGGGGCGAGGAATGGGCTTGAAACTACGCGCGGGAGACTTCCTCCAGGCGTTCATGAGTCTCTTGCCACGGGGGCGGGTCTGGTCGCGGGATGCAAGCAGCGTCCAGAGTCGCGCTTTGCTTGGCTTGGTGACGGTTTACGAAGTCAACACGGCTCGCGCAAATCAACTTCTGGTTGACGCCTTCCCTGGCTCAACCTACGAACTCCTTCCGGAGTGGGAATTAACGCTGGGGCTGCCGGACCCTTGTGCAGGACCGGCGCCGACGATCCAAGCCCGCCGGGCGCAGGTCGTCGCGCGGCTTACGGCCACTGGCGGCCAGTCGATACCGTACTTCACCGGATTGGCGAAGCGTCTTGGTTATGACGTGGCGGTGAGGCAATTTATGCCATCCCGATTTGGAAAGCGCTTCGGCACGCCTTTTGGTGGGGAGGACTGGGCGCACGCCTGGCAGGTGAACGCGCCTACCTTCACCGTCAACCGGCTTCACTTCGGCGACTCGTTTGGCGGCCCTTTCGCCTACTGGAGTAACAACGTTCTGCAATGTGAACTGCTGGCTTCAAAGCCCGCGCACACATTGCTCAATTTCTCGTATTCGGAGCAGACCTGAATGGACCTTCTGATTGCACCCTACACCGTCACCAAGGAGCAGGCCGATGCGGCTCCTGCCACCGGCACGCCTGGCTGGGCTACCGATGGCAATCCTTCGACGAACAAGCCTGCAACGCAGTGGCCCGCCTACGCATTTAACGCGATGCAGGAAGAACTGGTCGCTTTAATTCAAGGCGGGGGCCAGACATTGAATCGTAACGACAACACCCTGTTGTTCAAGGCGGTGAAGGCACTCATTGAGTCTAATCTGGAGCGCTTCGCACCGTTGGAGTCGCCAGAGTTCACTGGTACACCAACTGCGCCCACGCCTGTTGTTACAGATAACTCGACGAAGCTCTCCACCACTGCGTTTGTGAAATCTGTCGTCGCTGGCGTCGCCGCGGTTCCGGCAACAACATTGGTTTCTGGAATCTCTCGGCGCGCTACGACGCCGGAGGCTCAGGCGCTCACCAGTAGCGACACGACGCTCAGCCCCGCGTCGTTGAGAGCGGCATTTCAGGGTACTAACTATTCGGCCACGTTCAACGGATTCCAGATCCTGCCGAGTGGGATCATTGAGCAGTGGGGGGTTGTCGCGCTCGTCACGTTACCTGCGAACAGC
>NZ_CYTU01000025.1:0-93968 GCF_001299375.1 Achromobacter sp. 2789STDY5608621
GGCTTGCGCCCTTCTGATCCTGGCCGGTTGCGTCACCCGCAAACCCGCCGCCATTACCGAGGCCCAGCCGGAAGGGCCGCCCAAGCCGATCGCGTGCGTGCCGGCCAAGAGCGGTGAGCCCATGGTCGGCACCTGGTATTCGAATTCCAAGCCAAAGGGCGTCAGCGGCGACCTGCAGGCGCTCACGGTGCTGTATCCCGACGGCCGCATGGCCTATGAGACGCAGCTGAAGATCGGCCGCAAGACCCGGCCGGCGCTGCGCGAGACGGGTTGCTGGAGCGTGGTGGACGGCGTCTACACGATGCAGACCACGCAATCGAACGGCGAGCTCGTCGATGCCGGCGATCCGATCTACATCAACCGCTACCGCGTCGAGAAGGTCGAACAGGCCAAGCTGACGCTGCGCGAGCTCAGGAGCGGTGGCCAGGTCGTGACCGCCCGCCGCATGCCGCAGGGCTACCGCCTGCCGTATTGATCCCCGGGGCCGTCCGGCCGCTGGCCGGACGTAACGCCGGGCGGACGCAATCGCGCCGCCGGCGTCGCCAAGCGCCCGGGGCTGCGGTAAGGTGCGGACTTCGTCCTCCATCCGCCGCCGGCCCTCCATGCCCGCCCTCTCTTCCGAAGCGCGCGCCATTGCGCTGCTTGCCCTGGCCGCTTTCGTCAGCGCCAGCGCCTTCCGTATCTGTGATCCCATGCTGCCGCAGCTGGCCGCCGAGTTTGGCGCCTCCACCGGCCAGGCCGCGCGCGCGGTGACCGCGTTCGCGGTGGCCTACGGCGTGCTGCAGATGTTCTTCGGCCCGGTCGGCGACCGCTACGGCAAGTACCGCGTCGTCAGCGTGGCGACGTTCGCCTGCGCGCTGGGCAGCGCCGGCGCCTTCGCGGCCGAGACGCTGGACGCGCTGGTGTTGTGCCGCGCGCTCTCGGGGGCCGCTGGCGCCGGCATCGTGCCGCTGTCGATGGCCTGGATCGGCGACACCGTGCCCTATGAGCGCCGCCAGGCGACGCTGGCGCGGTTCCTGACCGGCACCATCCTGGGCATGGCGGCCGGCCAGCTGGCCGGCGGCCTGTTCGCCGACACGCTGGGTTGGCGCTGGGCCTTCGCGGCGCTGGTGGGCGGCTATCTGGTGGTGGGCGCGCTGCTGCATCGGGAAGTGCGGCGCCAGCGCGCGCTGGGGCTGGGCGTGGTCGATCCGAACGCGCCGCGCCAGGGCTTCGTGGCGCAGGCGCGGCTGGTGCTGGGCACGCCCTGGGCGCGGGTGGTGCTGGCCACGGTGTTCATCGAGGGCCTGCTGGTGTTCGGCGCCCTGGCGTTCGCGCCGTCCTACCTGCATGAGCGCTTCGATATCTCGCTGACCGCGGCCGGCGCGCTGGTGGCGGTCTATGCGGTGGGCGGGCTGCTGTACACGGTGGTGGCGGGCCGCATCCTCAAGCGGCTGGGCGAACGCGGCCTGGCGGTGGCGGGCGGTCTGGTGCTGGGGGTGGCCTTCCTGTCGTACCTGCTGGGGCCGGTATGGCTGTGGAGCCTGCTGGCCAGCGTGCTGGCGGGCTTTGGCTACTACCTGCTGCACGCGACGCTGCAGACCAACGCCACCCAGATGGTGCCGTCGGCGCGCGGCACGGCGGTGGCCTGGTTCGCGTCCTGCCTGTTCATGGGGCAGGCGGCGGGCGTGGCGCTGGCCGGCTCGGTGGTGGACGAGGCCGGCGCGGCGGTGCTGTTCGGCGGTTCGGCCGTGCTGCTGCCGTTGCTGGGCGCGTTCTTCTCGCGGGCATTGAAGACGCGGCCCAAGGCCGCCTAGGGCGACGGCAGCCGCGCGGCGCCGGCCCGCGAGGCCAAAGAAAAGCCCCGAACGGCCAGGCCGGACGGGGCTTTTTCGTGGACGGGAAGTCCGATCAGATGGCGGCCAGGCGCTTGATCACGACGTCCTTGCCCAGCAGGGCCAGCACCGCGTCGACCGCGGGCGTCTGGGTCTGGCCGGTGACGGCCACGCGCAGCGGGATCGCCAGTTGCGGCATCTTCAGGCCGCGGTCGGCCAGCACCGCCTTGATCAGCGCCGAGATGGCCTCGCGGGTCCAGTCGGCGCCCTGGGCGCGCTGGGCGAAGTCGGCCAGCGCCTCGCGCGCGGCGGCGGTCAGGTGCTGTTCGACCAGCTCCGGCGCGGCCGGCTTGAATTCACCGCAGAACAGCATGGCGCCGTCGGCCAGCTGTTCCAGGGTCTCGGCGCGGTCCTTGAGCAGGCCCATCACGCCCGGCAGGTCGATCTTTTCCGGATAGCCGCCGCGATGGGCGACGCGCGGCGCCACGCGTTCGGCCAGTTCGGCGTTGTCCATCTGCTTGATGTAGTGGGCGTTGACCCAGTTCAGCTTCTTCGGGTCCCACTGCGAGGCCGACTTGGACAGGTGGCGGGTGTCGAACCATTCCACCAGCTGGTCGCGGCTGAAGAGTTCGTCGTCGCCGTGGCTCCAGCCCAGGCGCGCCAGGTAGTTGATCATGGCCTCGGGCAGGTAGCCCTCGTTGTCGTATTCCATGACGTTGACCGCGCCGTGGCGCTTGGACAGCTTTTCGCCGTCCGGGCCGAGGATCATGGGCACGTGGCCGTATTCGGGCAGGGTGGCGCCCAGCGCGCGCAGGATGTTGATCTGGCGCGGGGTGTTGTTGACGTGGTCGTCGCCGCGCAGCACGTGGGTGATGCCCATGTCCCAGTCGTCCACCACCACGCAGAAGTTGTAGGTGGGGGTGCCGTCCGGGCGCGCGATGATCAGGTCGTCCAGCTCGGTGTTGTCGAAGCTGATGGGGCCCTTGACCATGTCGTTCCAGGCGGTGGCGCCGTCCTGGGGATTCTTGAAGCGCACCACGGGCTTGCGGCCTTCGGGCACCGGCGGCAGGGTCTTGCCGGCCTCGGGGCGCCAGGTGCCGTCGTAGCGCGGCTTGTCGCCGCGGGCGCGGGCGGCCTCGCGCATGGCCTCGACTTCCTCGGGCGAGCTGTAGCAGTGGTAGGCGGTGCCGGCGGTCAGCATCTGCGCCACCACTTCGCGGTAGCGGTCCATGCGCTGCATCTGGTAGAACGGGCCTTCGTCCGGCTGCATGCCGAGCCAGTCCATGCTGTCCAGGATGGCCTGCACCGCTTCCGGCGTGGAGCGTTCGACGTCCGTGTCTTCGATGCGTAGCACGAATGTGCCCTTGTGGTGGCGCGCGAAGGCCCAGGAGAACAGCGCGGTGCGGGCGCCGCCCAGGTGCAGGAAGCCCGTGGGCGAAGGCGCGAAGCGGGTACGGATGGGGGAGGAGGCGTTGGAAGTCATAGGAACCAATGATAGCGGCAGCGGCGCCACGAAGCGGCGGCGGACCCGGCCTGGATCAAGCGGACGTGGGGGTTGTCTTGTTACGATGAACGCTATTTTAGATTAGTGCCTGTTCCCGCCATGCTGCGACACGCTCTTGCCCCGATGTTCGAACCTGGTTCGCTGGTGATCGTCGCCGATCGGCCGCTGCCGGCGGCGGGCTCCCTGTCGCCCGCGCTCAAGGCGAAAACCACGGTGGTGGCCTGCGAAACCGGCGCCGCGCCCGACCTGCCGGCCGCGCTCCAGGGCCTGGCCGCCGGCGAGCGGCCCGATCTGGCCCTGGTTTGCGTCTCGCCCGCCGTGCTGCCCGAGACCCTGCGCCGGCTGGCGCCGCTGGCGCCGCGCGCGGTCATCCTGCTGCCGCACGAGCTGCCCGATCCGTATCCGCGCGGCACGCTGGCGCTGTGCCGCGCCTGGGCCGAGGAAAACCGCTGCGAACTGCTGGGGCCGCGCTCGTTCGGCGCCCAGCGGCCGCATGCCGGCCTGAACCTGAGCCAGCACCCGGTGCTGGCGCGCGCCGGCCGCGTGGCGCTGCTGGCGCAGTCGCGCTCCATCATGGCGGCCGTCATGGACTGGGCCGAGGACGTGCACATCGGCTTTTCCACCGCCGTGTCGTTGGGCGACGAGGCGGTGGTGGGCCTGTCCAAGGTGCTGGACTACCTGGCCAGCGACCCGCGCACCGACAGCATCGTGCTGTACCTGGAAGACGTGGGCCCGGCGCGCGAATTCATGAGCACGCTGCGGGCCGCGGCCAGCGTCAAGCCGGTCATCGTGCTCAAGGCCGGCCGCGCCGACACCGACAGCGCCGACGCCATCTTCGATGCCGCCCTGCGGCGCGCCGGCGCGGTGCGGGTGCGCTACTTCGTGCAGCTGTTCTCGGCGGTCAAGGTGCTGGGTTACACGCGCCGTCCCAAGGGCCGGCGCGTGGCGCTGATCTCCAACGGCAGCGGGCCTCCCCAACTGGCCATGGACCTGATCGGCCCGGACGCCGCGGTGCTGCGGGCCGACCTGGCGCCGGCCACGCAGCGCGCGCTGGCGGCGATGCTGGAGCCGGACGCGGCTAGCACCAATCCGGTCATCACCTACGTGCCGCTGACGCCGGAACGCATCCGTGCCATTCTCGATGTGGTGCTGGACGACACTGGCGTGGACGGCGTGCTGGTGCTGCTGGCGCCCGACGCGCTGGCCGACATGCCGGCGGTGGCGCGCGAGCTGGCGCTGATCGCGCCCAAGGCCAAGAAACCGGTGGTCACCTGCTTCATGGGCGATGCCGGCATGCGGCCGTTGCGGCGCATGCTGGACGACGCCGGCACCTCGGCGTTCCGCACGCCCGAATCCGCGGCCGACGCCTTCGGCGTGCTGGCCACGCACCACTACAACCAGCAACTGCTGCTGCAGACCCAGCCGCCCGAGCCGGCCACCCACGTGCCCGACCTGGGCGCCGCCCGCGAGATCCTGGCGCGGGTGCGGGCCGATTGCCGGCGCGAACTGAATACCGCGGAGATCCGCGCGCTGCTGGCGCTGTTCTACGTGCCGCTGCGCGACATGCCGGTGGACGTGGCGGCCGCCGAGCCGGAGTCCCGCCCCATGGCGATCCGGGTGCGGCGCGATCCGCAGTTCGGGCCGGTCATCCGCTTCGGCGCCGGCGGCCCGGACGCGGTGTTGTCGCAATCCGATCGCGGCATCGACCTGCCGCCCCTCAACGGCTTCCTGGCGCGCCAGATGATCGAGCGCAGCCGCCTGTGGCGTCGGGTGCTGGCGCCGCGCGTCGGTCACCTGGCCGCCGAGGCGCTGCAGCAGGCGCTGGTGCTGGTCTCGGAGATGGTGTCGGAGCTGCCGGACATCGAGACGCTCGACATCGATCCGCTCTATGCCGGCGAAACCCATCTGCGCGCCGGCGGCCTGCGCATGATGCTGGCCGAGACGCCGGGCTGCGAGACGCCGCAGACCGCCGGTTATCCACACATGGCGATCCACCCGTACCCGGCGCGCCTGGTGCAGGTGCGCCGCTTCGCCGACGGCATCCCGTGGGTGCTGCGGCCGATCCGCCCCGAGGACGGCCAGCCGCTGCAGGACTTCATCCGCGGCCTGTCGGAGCGTTCGCGCTACATGCGCTTCGTGTCGATGATGCGCGAGCTGACGCCGCGCATGGTGTCGCGCTACACCCAGGTGGACTACCACCGCGAGCTGGCGCTGGTGGCCGCCACCCAGGTGCCCAACCCGGCCAACCGCGGCCATCCGCACGAAGTGCTGGTCGGTTTCGCGCACTACCTGCGCAACCCCGACGGGCGCGGCGCGGAATACGCGCTGGTGATCGGCGACGATTGGCAGCGGCGCGGCCTGGGCCGGCAGCTGATGACGGCGCTGATCGACGCGGCGCGCGAGCAGGGGCTGGAATACATCGACGGCCTGGTGCTGTCGACCAACCGGCCGATGCTGTCGCTGATGACCAGCCTGGGGTTCACCAACGATCCGGATCCGGAGGACCCGACCATGCGGCGGGTCTGGCTGGACCTGGACTGAGCCGGCGCCGGCCGGTGCCGGCGCCGTATCCCTGGCGGACCGCGCCCTGTCCGCGGCGGCATCTCCCGCCTGATATCAGGCCAAATCAGGCCGTCTTGCGCGCGGCCTGCGCCGGCCGCAGCCGCGTCGACACCTCATCTACCGACAGCACGTCGCCGAAGAACAGCAGCCAGCCATGCAGGGCGTTTTCGTGCTCGGCGGGCGTCACCGCGGCCAGCGCGTCGTCCACCATGATGGTGCGGAAGTCGCGCATCATCGCGTCGCGCGCGGTCGATTCGCAGCAGACGTTGGTGACCGTGCCGGCGATCAGCAGCGTGTCCACGCCGCGTCCGCGCAGCAGCGGCTCCAGTTCCGACGAGCCCGTGGCCATGGCGCTGTAGAAGCGCTTGGTCACGCACAGGTCGCTGTCGGCCGGCCGCAGGTCCGGATGCAGGGCGAAACCCGGCGCATCGCGGCGCAGGGTTTCCAGGCGCCGCGCGCTGCGCTCCGGCGTCAGCATTACGCCATGGTGGTGCGACCAGAAGGCGTCGGCGTTGTCGGACGCGGTCTGCACCCAGACCACCGTGCCGCCGGCCGCGCGCACCGCGTCGCACAGGCGGTTGACCGGCGCGATGATGTCGCGCGCCGCGGCGCATTCGCCCTGATAGCCAGGCAGCGTGAAGTACTGCTGCATGTCGATCACCACCACCGCGGTGCGGGCGCCGGGCAGGCTGTCGTAGGGATGCAGGCAGCCCTGGCGGGCGATGACGCGGTCCTGGACCCATTGCGGAATCTGCATGGCGGTTCCTTATCCGTAGCGCCGCGCCACGGCGGCTTCGATGCGGTACACCACCAGGTACATGACGCTGGAGATCAGCGCCAGCATGGCGATGGCGGTCATGACGATGTTCAGCTTGAAGACCTGGCTGCCGTTCATGATGAGAAAGCCCAGGCCCGAGTCGGCCGACTGGAATTCGCCGACGATGACGCCCACCAGCGCCAGGCCGATGTTCATCTTCACCGCGGCGATCAGGGTCGGCACGCTGCCGGGCAGCACCACCTTGGTCAGCACCTGCCAGCGGCTGGCGCCGAAGGTGCGGGCCAGCTTGACCTTGTTCAGGTCGATGGCGCGAAAGCCGGCGTACACCACCATGATGGTCACGAACACCGCGATCGCCACGGCCATGCCGTAGACCGCGTAGTCCGAGCCCAGCCACAGGTAGAAGATCGGCACGAAGGCGATCTTGGGCATGGCGTTGGCCACCACCAGGAACGGATCGAGCACCTTGTACAGGAAGTCCGACCACCACAGCGCGGCGGCGACGATGATGCCGATCACCATGCTGAGCGTGAAGCCGACCAGCGTGGCCGACAGCGTGGTGAGGATGTGGTGCGCCAGGTTGCCCTGGCTCCACAGCTCCAGGAAGGTCGGCCACAGCGCGCTCGGATAGCTGGTCAGCAGCGGGTTCAGGATGTGCATGCGCGGCAGGATCTCCCAGGCGCACAGGAACACCACCAGCAGCAGCGCCTGGGCGATGCGGATGTTGCGGCGGCGGGCGCGGTCGCGCCGCAGGTAGTCCTGGTACTTCTGGCTGGGCGCGGGCACGGCGCGCAGCGGCACGGTGTTGGCAATCGGTGCGTTCACGGCTCAACCCTCCACATGGACGTCCAGCTCGTCCCAGAGCTGCTTGAAGTAGGCATTGAATTCCGGCCGCGAGCGGGCCTGGAACGGCGTCGGCCGTGCGCCGTCGCCATAATGGATGCGGTATTGGCTCTTGAGCCGGCCGGGCCGGCGCGACAGCACGATGACGCGGTCGGTCATGGCGATGGCCTCTCCGATATCGTGGGTCACCAGCACCACCGTCTTGCCTTCGCGCCGCAGGATGTCGACGACCTCGTCGGAGATCGCCAGCCGGGTCTGCGAGTCGAGCGCCGAGAACGGCTCATCCAGCAGGATCACGTCGGGCTCGGTCACCAGCGTGCGCGCCAGCGCCGCGCGCTGGCGCATGCCGCCCGACAGCTGGCGCGGCGTGTGCGACAGGAACGCGCCCAGCCCGCACTTTTCCAGCAGGTGCACGGCCCGGGCCTCGCTGCGCGCATCGCGCCGGCCCTGGATCTCGGCGCCCAGCATGACGTTGTCGAGAATGGTGCGCCACTCGAAAAGGTAGTCCTGCTGCAGCATGTAGCCGATGCGCGGATTGGGTTCGGTGACCGCCTGACCGTCGATCATCACCGTGCCCGAGGTCGGCGCGTGCAGGCCGGCGATCAGCGACAGCAGCGTGCTCTTGCCACAGCCGCTCTGGCCGATCAGGCTGACGAATTCGCCCGGCGCCAGCGCGAACGACACCTGCGACAGCGCTTCGGTCTCGCCCTCCGGCGTGAAATAGCTCAGGCAGACATCGCGCAGTTCGATCTTGGAGGTGGCCGGGTCCGGCTTGAGGTTGTGGACGACGGCGCTCATCACGGCACCTTCCTGGCGAAGTCGGCCACCACCACGTCTTCGTATTTGACGCGAGCGCCGTCCTTCATCACCGCGCTGGCGATCAGCATGTCCTGCAGCTGGTTCATGGCCTCGGCCGTCACCAGCGGCGTGGTCTTCCAGATCTGGTACTGCTTGTAGCGTTCGATGGCGTCGGTCACCGCGGCCGCGTCCATGCCGGGGAAGTAGGTCATGATCTGCGGCGCCAGCGTGGCCGCCGGCGTGTCCTTGACGTATTTCTCGGCGCGCGCCACCACATTGGTCCAGGCCTGGATCACCTTGGGGTTGTCGCGGATGTACTTGTCGGTGGCGGTGAAGACCGTGTAGTCCACCTGGCCGACCTCATGGCCGACCGAGGCCACGATGTAGCCCTTGCCGTTGCGCACCAGTTCGCCGGCCTCGGGTTCCAGGAAGATGCCGTACTCGCCCTGGCCGGCCATCCAGGCGCCGGCGCGCGCGGGGATGCCGATGTTGTTGAGCAGCTTGACGTCCTTCTGCGGGTCCAGGCCGTGCTTGCGCAGCGCGGTCTCCAGGAACACGATGGGGTTCGACCCGGGCCGGAAGCCGATCACCTCCTTGCCCTTGAGCATGCTCCAGTCGAATTTCTCGACCGGCTTGCGCGCCAGCAGGAAGAAGCCGTCGGTGGCGGTCAGTCCGGCGAAGATCTTGGGCTTGACCGGCGATTCGCTGTTCTGCACGTAGATCGAGGCCTCGGGCCCGATCAGGACGATGTCGGCGCTGCCGGACAGCAGGGCGGTCATGCCCTTGTCGGTGCCCTGCGAGGTCTTCATGGACACGTCCAGCCCGGCGTCCTTGAAGTAGCCCTGCGACAGGGCGACATACTTGGGCACGTAGAGGATGGAGCGGACCACCTCTTCGTAGCGCACTTTCACGGGGGGATTCAGGGCTTCGCCTTGGCTGGCGAAGGGGGCGAGCGCGGCGGCGCACGCGGCAAGCAGCGCCACGGCTGCCCGGCGGGGCGATGGCAAGGGCTTCACGGGACTTTCTCCTGCGTCTGAATGCCTCGCCGAAACCCGGCGCGACACGGCCAATGGGATGGATCGACTGCAACAACAGGGAAGCCCGAACACTTTCTCGCCCGGGCCGATACGGCGTGATTGAATACTATATTCAACAATCACGGCCCACAAGCGTTTTGATATTGGCGTTTTCTCTAGGGGCGAGCATCAGGCAGCGCCGGAAAATCCGGAGCTGGAATACCACTTGGTATACAAAGCAGGGGAGTCCCCCGTTGGAATGGCCCGGAGAATCCGGGCCCGGGGGGGGAAGGCGGCGGCGCGCGCCGCCCGCGTCAGGCCAGGACCTGGTTCAGAAAGCGCGAGATGTCGGCCACTTCCTCGGCGCAGACCGAGTGCGGCATGGGGTAGGTGTGCCAGCGCACGTCGTAGCCCAGGCGTTCCAGCTCGGCTCGCGAGGCCTCGGCGCGCGGCAGCGACACCACCGGGTCATACAGGCCATGGGCCAGGAAGATCGGGGTGCGCTGGTTGGCCGGCGCGCGCTCGGCCTCGGCGCTGGCCAGCAGCGGCAGGTAGCCCGACAGGCCCATCATGCCGGCCAGCTTGTCCCGCAGGCGCAGGCCCGTGTGCAGGGTCATGGCGCAGCCTTGCGAGAAGCCCGCCAGCACGATGTTCGAGGTCGGGATGCCGCGCGCGTTCTCGCGCGCGATCAGCTTGTGGATCGCGGCTTCCGAGGCGCGAATGCCCTTGGCGTCTTCCACCCGCACCAGGTCCATCACCAGGATGTCGTACCAGGAGCGCATCGCCATGCCATTGTTGATGGTGACGCGCTGCACCGGGGCATTGGGGAAGACGAAGCGCACGCCCAGGCCGGCCGGCAGGTCCAACTCCGGCACGATGGGCGCGAAGTCGTTGCCGTCGGCGCCCAGGCCGTGCAGCCAGATCACGGCGTGCGTGGGGTTGGGGGCGGTTTCGATCTCGATGCAATCGAGCAGGTCGGTCGGGGCGTTCATGGACGGCGGGCGCGATCAGTGGGTGAGGGTCTTGAGGGTCTGGAACAGCGCGCGGTAGTGCTTCTTCTGCGGTTCCTGGCCTTGCAGCAGGGCGGCGTTGGCCAGCTTTTCCTTGCGGGCGGCGCGGATCACCGCGCGCAGCTGCTGCACATCCGCCTGCGGATTGTCGTTCAGCAGCTTGGTCAGGGCTTCGTCGTCGTCGAGCAGGCGGTCGCGCAGGGTTTCCAGGCGGTGCATGGCCGCGGTTTCCTCGCGCGAGCCGTTTTCCCAGACGTCGAGCTGGGCGCGGATCTCGTCGGCGGGCGCGTCGCGCATCAGCTTGCCCACGAAGTGGGTCTGGCGGCGCCGGCCTTCGCGGCTGGTGGTGCGTTGCGCCTCGCGGATCGCCTCGTAGAGGCGTTCGGCCAGGGGCAACTGCTTGAGGCGTTCGGGGGACAGTTCGATCAGCTGCTTGCCCAGGTCCAGCAGCGCTTGCATGTCGCGCTTGACCTGGGACTTGCTGGGACGATCGTAGCCGTTCTCGTCGTAGCCGTCGGTGGATTCTTCTTCGATATGGGAATTCATGGAAAACTGCGCAATGACAGACTTGGCTATGATAACCGTCTCTGCAAATTGGACAGCAATGGTCAAATCCTCCTCCTCCTTGCCGCTGGCGGCCAATCACGCGCGTTTTTCCGAACTCGTCGAGCAAACGCTGGCCTACGCGCGCCAGATCGGCGCCTCGGACGCCGCGGCCGAAGTCTCCGAAAGCCTGGGCCTGTCGGTATCGGTGCGCAAGAACGACATCGAGACCGTCGAACAGACCCGTGACCGCTCGCTCGACCTGACGGTCTACGCCGGCCAGAGCCGCGGTTCCGCCTCGACCTCCGACTTCTCCGAAGCCGCGCTGCGCCAGACGGTCGAAGCCGCCTGGCACATCGCCCGCCACACCGCCGCCGATCCGGCCGCCGGCCTGCCCGACGCCGACCAGCTGGCCACCGAATTCCCCGACCTCGACCTGCATCGCGCCTGGACGGTATCCACCGAGGAAGCCGCCGAGCTGGCGCTGCGCGCCGAACGCGCCGCGCGCGAGGTCGATGCGCGCATCACCAACACCGATGGCGCCACGGTCGGCACCTACGAAGGCCAGTTCGTCATGGGCAACACCCGTGGCTTCCTGGGCGGCTACCCGTATTCGCGCCACAGCCTGTCGGTGGCGCCCATCGCCGGGCGCGGCAACGGCATGCAGCGCGACTACTGGTACACCTCCGAGCGCGATCCGGCCAAGCTGGCCACGCCCGAGGCGGTCGGCCGCTACGCCGCCGAGCGCACGCTGTCGCGCCTGTCGGCGCGCCGCATCCGCACCGGCAAGTTCCCGGTCCTGTTCGAGGCCCCGCTGGCGCTCGGCCTGGTCGGCGCCCTGACGCAGGCGGCCAACGGCGGCGCGCTGTACCGCAAGGCCAGTTTCCTGCTCGACGCGCTGGGCAAGCCGATCTTCCCCGACCACATCAACCTGACCGAGGATCCGCACATCCGCGGCGCCATGGGCAGCTCGCCGTTCGATGACGAAGGCGTGCGCACCCGCAAGCGCAGCGTGGTGTCGGCGGGCGTGCTGGAAGGCTATTTCCTGTCCTCCTACACCGCGCGCAAGCTTGGCATGCAGACCACCGGCAACGCCGGCGGCTCGCACAACCTGGTCTTCAGTTCCACCCTGACGCGCCGCGGCGACGATTTCGAGGCCATGCTCAAGAAGATGGGCACGGGCTTCCTGGTCACCGAGCTGATCGGCCAGGGCGTGAACTACGTCACCGGCGACTACTCGCGCGGCGCGTTCGGCTACTGGGTCGAGAACGGCCAGATCCAGCATGCGGTGCAGGAGATCACCATCGCCGGCAACCTGTCGGACATGTTCCGCCAGATCGTCGCGGTGGGCGCCGACACCATCTCGCGCGGCACCAAGACCACCGGCTCGATCCTGATCGAGCAGATGGCGATCGCGGGCACCTGAGTCCCGTTTTCTCGCCCCTGCGCCCGCCTGCGCGGCACCTTCGGGTGCCGGCGGCGGGCGTTTTCATTGGCGCGGCCACGGCGTTCGCGCCGGATCTCGCGGCAACCGGTCCGCGCCTGTCTTTGCAATCCTTTATCGCTCGGGAATTCCTCTAGCCGCCAGGGCCGATTGCAACGTGTAATATCCGGCGGGTATTGCTCAAACTGGTATCGCTGTAGAGGAGCAAAGAGATGCAACGACGTTCATTCTTGAAGCAGGCCGGCCTGGGCGCCGTGGCGACGGGGGCGGCGATCAGCGCTCCCGCCCTGGCGCAGGATTCCCCCTCGATCAGCTGGCGCCTTGCGTCCGGCTTCCCGGCCGCGCTGGACCTGCGCTTCGGCGCCGGCGAGGTCTTCCGCAAATTCGTCTCCGACGCCACCGGCGGCAAGTTCAGCATCCGCCAGCTGGCCGACGGCGAGATCGCGCCCGCGGCGGAACTGATGGACGCGGTCGGCGCCGCCAAGGTCGAGTGCGCCCACGTCTCATCAGGCATCTACTTCGCCAAAAACCCCGCCTTCTGCTTCGATTCGGCGGTGCCGTTCGGGCTCGACGCGGGTCAGATGAATGCCTGGATGCTCGAAGGCGACGGCCTGCGCCTGACGCGCGAACTGTTCAAGGCGCAGAAGATCATCAACTTCCCGCTGGGCAACACCGGTCCGCAGATGGGCCTGTGGTCCAACCGCGAGATCAAGCGCGCCACCGACCTGAAAGACCTGAAGATGCGCGTTGACGGCCTGGCGGCGCAGGTGCTGGCGCAGTTGGGCGTGGCGCCGCAGCAGGCCGGAGCGGCCGCGCAGGCCGGCGACGGGAAGGGCGCCGAAGCCGCCAAACCTGCGGAGGGGGTCAAACCTGCCGAGGAGGCCAAGCCCGCCGAAGGGGCCAAACCTGCCGAAGGGGCCAAGCCCGCCGAAGGGACCAAGCCCGCCGATGGTGCCAAGCCCGCCGAGGCCGCCGCCAAGACGGGCCCGGACGCCGTGGCCGGCGCCGGCGCCTACGACGACGGCAAGCTGGGCCTGAACAAGACCGCCAGGTTCTACTACGGTCCCAGCTGGTGGGCCGCCAGCGAACAGCTGTCGCTCTATATCAATGAAGAGGCCTGGGCCAAGCTGCCCAAGCACTACCAGGCCGTGCTCGAGGCCGCCGCCCTGGCCGCGCACACCCGCACCACGGCGGCCTACGCCGCCCGCAATCCCGCCGCGCTGGCCCAGCTGGTCGCGGCCGGCGTGCAGGTGCGCGCCTTGCCGCGCTCGGTCATGGACGCCGCGTTCGAGGCGTCCCTGCAGGTCTACAAGGACTTGAGCGAGAAAGACCCGAAGTTCAAGGCGATCCACGACAACTACATGGGCTTTCGCGACAGCGCGATGCCCTGGTTCCGCCTGACCAGCGGCGCCTACGACCAGTACCTGGGCGTGGCGCTGTCGGCGCGCAGTTGATGGCAGGTCCGGATGCCGAATGGCATTCGGTTGGAGGTGGGGTTTTCGCTGATAACCCCGTGTTTTTTACAAAAAAATGGGCGGTTTTGCTCCTTTTGTTGAACGGCATTCGAGTTTCGGCCTGATACAAAGGAGTAATATCCCGGGTCTTGACGCGCAAACGTGACGCCTTCAGGCGCCATTGGACGTCAATCCGGCGGGAACATCCCGGCCTGGATAACCAACATTCCGAGACAGACTTTAAGGTGGTATCAACCATGCAATCCAAGACCAAGAAGCTGCTGGCCGCGCTGATCGCCGCCGGTATCGTCCCGGCTGCCCATGCGGCCGACATCAAGCTGGGCGTGGCCGAGGCCCTGTCGGGCGGCGCCGCCCAGTACGGCGTGTCGATCCGCAACGGTTTCCAGCTGGCGGCCGACGAGATCAACGCCGCGGGCGGGATCAATGGCAACAAGATCGTGCTGGTGGTCGAGGACGAGCAGGGCAAGAAAGAAGAAGCCATCAACGTCTTCAAGAAGCTGATCTTCAAGGACAACGTCCTGATGGTCTTCGGCCCGACGCTGTCGAACTCGGCCCAGGCCGCCGACCCGGTCGCCCAGGCCGCCAAGACGGTCGCCTTCGGCACCTCCAACACCGCCGACGGCATCACCTCGATCGGCAACTACGTGTTCCGCAACTCGGTCACCGAAGCCGACGTGCTGCCGGCCACCATCTCCACCGTCAAGGCCAAGACCGGCCTGAAGAACGTGGCCGTGCTGTACGGCAACGACGACGTCTTCACCAAGAGCGGCTACGACAACTTCAAGAAGGCCCTGGAAGACCAGAAGATCCCGGTCACCACGACCGAAACGTTCGCCAAGGGCGACGTCGACTTCAAGGCCCAGCTGACCAAGATCAAGGGCACCAACCCCGACGCCATCGTGCTGTCGGCGCTGCTGGCCGAAGGCGCCCCGATCATGGTGCAGGCCCGTCAACTGGGCATCAACGTGCCCGTCATCGGCGGCAACGGCATGAACTCGGTCAAGATCTTCGACCTGGCCCCCGGCGGCGCGTCGAACAACCTGTGGATCGGCAGCCCGTGGTCGATCGAGAACAAGGCCCCCGAGAACGTCAAGTTCATCGACGCCTACAAGGCCAAGTTCAACGGCGCGCCCGACCAGTTCGCCGCGCAGTCGTACGACGCCATGTACATCGTCGCCCAGGCCCTGAAGAACACCAAGATCTCCGGCGAACTGGCCAAGGATCGCGCCGCCCTGCGTGACGCGCTGCCCGCCGTCCAGTGGACCGGCGCCACCGGCGCCTTCAAGTTCCGCCAGGCCACCGACCGCGCCGGCAAGCCCGCCGGCTACGACGCCGACCAGGCGCCGATCGTCAGCGTGACCAAGGACGGCAAGTACGTCATCGAAAAGTAAGCAGTCCGCATCCCCGCGCGGGGGGATGCGCCTTGCGGACGGCGGCTGGCCGCGGTCCGCAAGGCGCTTTTTATCGTAGGACTCCCCAGGAATAGAACGGCTCTCTCAGGGCGGCAGGTCCACGCAATGCGCGGCGTGGAAGGCCTTACACAGGCCTGCCCCGAGTCCCGAAGCCGAGCCTGGCGAGCGGCAAGTCCACGCAGGGGGCGCAGCGTGGGGGCTCTTTTTTGATTTGGAATATGTCCCATCATGTTGGAACAACAATTCGTTAACGCCTTGTCGCTGGGCTGTGTGTACGCACTGTTCGCGCTGGGCTTCACGCTGGTATTCGGCGTGCTCGGGGTGATCAACCTCGCGCATGGCGCCGTCTTCATGGTGGGGGCCTACGCGGCGCTCTCCGTGGTGCAGCATTTCGGCCTGCCCCTGTGGGCGGCGCTGATGGTGGCATTTTTCGTTGCCGGCTTCACCGGGGTCATCATCGACTACCTGGTGCTCAAGCCGCTGCGCAAACGCAATGCACCCCACCTGATCCCCATGATCGCCACGATCGGCGTGGGCATCATCCTGAACAATGGCGCGCAAGGCATCTTCGGCGCCAGCAACCTGCGCTTCCCGCACGGCACCGTGCCCGAGGAAGTCATCGAGATCGCCGGCCTGCACCTGACCGTGATCGAACTGGGCATCATCTTCCTGTCGTTCGCGCTGATGGCCCTGCTGATGTTCGTGATGCGTCGCACGCAGTTCGGCCGCGCCCTGCGCGCCATTGCCGAATCGCCCAAGGCCGCCTGGCTGCTGGGCATCAACGTCGAAAAGCTCTTCATCACCACCTCGTTCGCCGCCGCCGCCCTGGGCGGGGTCGCGGGCGTGCTGATCGGCCTGTACTCGAATGCGCTGTTCCCGCTGATGGGCCAGCCGATGCTGCACAAGGGCATCGCGGTCATCATTCTCGGGGGCATGGGCGACATTCGCGGCGCCATGCTGGGCGGGCTGTTCCTGGGCTTCGCTGAAGTGCTGTCGGTGGCCTATATCGGCTCCACCATGCGCGACGCGGTGGCATTCGGCCTGCTGTTCCTGATCCTGCTGGTGCGCCCGCAAGGTCTGTTCGGCAAAGTGGTTCAACGCAAGGCGTGAGTATGAGCGGATTCGAAAACTTCTGGGCCATCTATGGCAACCTGGTGCTGACGCTCGGCACCAACGCCCTGCTGGCCCTCTCCATCTGGCTGACGCTTGCCTGCGGCATGCTGGCCATGGCCAATGCGGCCTTCATGGGCATCGGCGCCTACGCGGCGGCGTTGCTCACCATGAACTACGACGTCTCGTTCCCGGTCGCGCTGGCCGGCGGCATGGCGGCGCCCGCCCTGGTGGCGGCGCTGATCGGGTTGCCGACCTTGCGGCTGTCAGGGGTCTACCTCGCCATGGCCACGCTGGGCTTTGGCGAAGTGGTGCGGGTGACGGTGCTGAACACCGAGTCGATCACCGGCGGCGCGCTGGGCCTGAACGGCATTCCGCAGCTGACGCAATGGTGGCACGTCATCCTGGCGGTCGTCATCGTGCTGTTCGTGCTGTGGCGCGTGCGCGCCTCGAAGATCGGACGGGCCTTCGAGGCCATCCGTGGCGACGAGACCGCGGCCGGCCTGATGGGCATCGACGTGCGCGCCAACAAGATGCTGGCCTTCGTGGCGGGCGCGATGATCGCCGGCCTGGCTGGCGCCCTCAACGCGCACCTGACCTTCTTCATCGGCCCCAACGAATACGGCTTCGACCGCGGCGTTGAAATCCTGACGATGGCCATCCTGGGCGGTATCGGCGGCCTGGCCGGCCCCGTGCTGGGCAGTTTCATCATCACCGTGCTGCCCGAGATGCTGCGCGGCTTCGCGGATTTCCGCCTGGTCATCAACGGAGTGATCCTGGTGGTGATTGTGCTGTTCCTGCCGCAAGGCATCTGGGATCCGGCGCGCTTCAAGCGCTGGATGCGTCAAGGAGGCAAGCGCCATGCTTGAGCTGACCTCCGTTTCCAAGAGCTTCGGCGGCCTGCACGTGCTGCATGACGTCAGCCTGTCGGTGCCCGAAGGCGCGATCTTCGGCCTGATCGGCCCCAACGGCGCCGGCAAGACCACGGTGTTCAACCTGATCACCGGCCTGCTGCCGCCCAGCGGCGGCGGCATCGCCTTCCAGGGCGAAAGCCTGCTGCGCAGGAAGCCGCACGCCATCACCCGCATGGGCATCGCCCGCACCTTCCAGAACATCCGCCTCTTCAAGGAGATGACGCTGCTGGAGAACGTGGTGGTGGGCGCCTACCGCCACATGAACTATGGCTTCCCCAGCCTGTTGCTGGGCCTGCCGGGCTACCGCGAGCACGAGCAGCGCGCCCGCGAGCGCGCCCACGAGCTGCTGACGTGGATGCGCCTGGACCACAAGGCCAACGACCTGGCCGACAACCTGTCGTACGGCGAACAGCGCCGCCTGGAGCTGGCGCGCGCGCTGGCCACCGAGCCCAAGCTGCTGCTGCTGGACGAGCCGGTCGCCGGCATGAACACCGGCGAACGCGCCGAGTTGATGCGCGAGATCCTGGCGATCCGCGACCGCGGCTACACCATCCTCATGATCGAGCACGACATGCGCTTCGTGATGGGGCTGTGCGAACGCATCGCGGTGCTGAACTTCGGCAAGATCATCGCTTGCGGCGGGCCTGAAGAGATCCGCAACAACGAGCAGGTCATCGAGGCCTACCTGGGCCGCGAGGACGACGACGACATCGAAAACGCGGAGGCCGCACAATGAGCGCAATGCTGGAAGTCCGCGGACTCGAGGTCAACTACGGCCACATCGAAGCCGTCCGCGGCATCGACCTGGACCTGGAAGCCAAGGAAATCACCGCCCTGGTCGGCGCCAACGGCGCCGGCAAGTCGACCACGCTGCTGGCGCTGTCGGGCCTGCTGCCCAAGGCGCGCGGCAAGATCCTGTTCGAAGGCGAGGACGTCACCAACCTGGCGCCGCACCAGCTGGTGGCGCGCGGCATCGTCCAGGTGCCGGAAGGCCGGGCCATCCTCACCACCATGACCGTGCTCGAAAACCTCGAGCTGGGCGCCTACCGCCGCGGCCTGAAGAACGTCGATTCGGACCTGGAATACGTCTTCAACCTGTTCCCGCGCCTGAAAGAGCGGATCACCGGCATCGCCGGCAACCTCTCCGGCGGCGAACAGCAGATGCTGGCGATCGGCCGCGCCCTGATGGCCAAGCCGCGCCTGCTGCTGCTGGACGAGCCGTCGATGGGCCTGGCGCCGATCGTGGTGCAGGAGATCTTCCGCTCGCTGCGGGCGATCAATGCCGACGGCCTGACCCTGTTCCTGGTGGAGCAGAACGTGCGCCAGGCGCTCAAGATCGCCCAGCACGGCTACGTGCTGGAGAACGGCGCCATGGCGCTGTCGGGCACCGGCCGCGGCCTGCTCGGCCATCCGCGGGTGCTGGAAGCCTACCTGGGCGCCTGATCCGCGCCGCCCGGCACGGACGGGGGGGCAGGAGCGCGCGGGCAGGGTTGCCGGCAGCGCGCGCTTGCGTCCCTTTTAAAAATGCGACAGTCGTTCCCCCGGAAACGGCTGTCCATTCGCCTGGATTCGGCCACGGCTGCCCATTTTTTGAGCATCCGTGGTAGAATTTCAGGCTTTCCCTCATTTTGACCATTGCACGGGCGGGTAATAACGCTTAGGCGGGACGTCGATAGGGACAAAGGATCGGCTTAAACCCGATCGGCTTAAACCCGATCGGCTGAAACCCGGCACTGAAATCCAGTTGCTGGAAAGATGCCGGCTCCATTGTCTAGTTGAGGGAAAAAGCCTGGCTGGATCGTCCAGTCAGAGACCATTTTTCATATCTAGGAACCATCATGAAGACCTTTGTGGCCAAGCCGCATGAAGTCCAACGTGACTGGTTTGTGATCGACGCCAAGGGCAAAGTCCTCGGTCGTGTGGCCAGCGAAGTCGCACGTCGTCTGCGTGGCAAGCACAAACCTGAATTCACGCCGCACGTTGATACCGGCGATTACATCGTCATCATCAACGCTTCCGATATCGTCGTTACCGGTACCAAGGCGAAGGACAAGAAGTACTTCCGCCACACCACGTACCCGGGCGGTATCCGCGAAACGAACTTCGAGAAGATGCAAGAGCGTTTTCCCGGTCGCGCCATCCAGAAGGCCGTCAAGGGCATGCTGCCCAAGGGTCCTCTGGGCTACGCCATGATCAAGAAGCTGAAGGTCTATGCCGGTGCCGAGCACCCGCACACCGCCCAGCAGCCCAAGACGCTGGATATCTAAGGAAACGCCATGATCGGTAACTGGAACTACGGAACCGGCCGTCGCAAAACTTCGGTGGCTCGCGTTTTCATCAAGAAGGGCACCGGCAAGATCGTCGTCAACGGCAAGCCCGTCGACGAGTTCTTCGCTCGTGAAACCGGCCGCATGGTCGTGCGCCAGCCGCTGGAACTGACCGGCCACCTGGAATCGTTCGACATCAAGGTCAACGTGCACGGCGGCGGTGAAACCGGCCAGGCCGGCGCAGTCCGTCACGGCATCACGCGTGCCCTGATCGACTACGACGCGACCCTGAAGCCCGCACTGTCGCAAGCTGGTTTTGTGACCCGCGATGCCCGCGAAGTCGAACGCAAGAAGGTCGGCTTCCGCAAGGCGCGCCGTCGCAAGCAGTTCAGCAAGCGTTAATCGCTGCGAAAAAAGCCCGCCTCGTGCGGGCTTTTTTTTACATCCCGGGGCCCAGGCCCCGCCCAGGCCCGCGGAACTCCGCGGGCTTCGTCCGGTCGGACAGCGGTCGCCGCGCGCTTTCAAGCGTGGCGGCAAGGCCGGTTGTCCGAGCGATACAATCGAGCCTCGTTCTACGAAGAGCACACATCATGGCCCAAGCATCGAACTCCCGTATCAAGGTTGGTATCGTCGGCGGCACCGGTTACACCGGCGTCGAACTGCTGCGCTTGCTGTCGCAGCATCCCCATGTGGAATTGACCGCCATCACGTCCCGCAAGGAAGACGGGCTGCCGGTGGCCGACATGTACCCGAACCTGCGCGGCCGCGTGCGGATCGCTTTTTCCTCGCCGGAAAAGGCCACGCTGACCGACTGCGACGTGGTGTTCTTCGCCACGCCCCACGGCGTGGCCATGGCCCAGGCCCAGGAACTGATCGCCGCCGGCACCAAGGTCATCGACCTGGCCGCGGACTTCCGCCTGCAGGACGTGCCCACCTTCGAACGCTGGTACAAGATTCCCCATACCTGCCCGGACATCCTGGCTGAATCCCAGTACGGCCTGGTCGAGCTGAACCGCGAAGCCATCTCCAAGGCGCGCGTCATCGGCAACCCGGGCTGCTACCCGACCACCGTGCTGCTGGGCTTGGCCCCGCTGCTCGAAGGCGGCAAGCAGCTGGTCGATGCGCAGACCCTGATCGCCGACTGCAAGTCGGGCGTGTCGGGCGCCGGCCGCAAGGCCGAAGTCGGCTCGCTGTTCTCCGAGGCCTCGGACAACTTCAAGGCCTACGGCGTGGCCGGCCACCGCCACCATCCCGAAATCGTCGCCCAGCTCGAGAAGATCGCCGGCGGCAAGGTCGGCCTGACCTTCGTGCCGCATCTGGTGCCGATGATCCGGGGCATGTACTCGACCATCTACGCCCGCATCAAGCCCGAGGCGCGCGACACCGACTTCCAGGCCCTGTTCGAGCAGCGCTACGCCGACGAAGCGTTCGTCGACGTCATGCCCGCCGGCAGCCTGCCCGAGACGCGCTCGGTGCGCGCCTCGAACAACCTGCGCATCGCCCTGTCGCGTCCGGGCGGCGGCGACCAGCTCATCATCATGGTGGTGCAGGACAACCTGGTGAAGGGCGCGGCCGGCCAGGCCGTGCAGAACATGAACCTGATGTTCGGCTTCCCCGAGACCGTCGGTCTCGACCAGGTCGCGATCCTGCCCTGATGCCGCGCCGGGTCGGCGGCAAGCCCGCCGGCCCGCTTTTCATGTCCAACGATTCCTCCGCGACACCTCGAACCTCCCGCCCCGGCCTCGGCCTGCGGGTCGCCGCCGGCGTGCTGGCGGGCGTACTGGCGGGTGGCGCGGCCGGCTATTACTACGCCCGCGGCGTCTACCAGCCCAAGGACGCGGTGGTCCTCAGCGCCGACCAGGCCGAGGCGCGCGACGAGGCGATGCGTCAGCAGGCGGTCCAGCTGCGCTATACGCGCGGCCAGCTCGACACCGCCGACGGCGAGCTCGTGATCGAGCGCTCGGCGCGCCAGGAGCTCGAAACCCAGCTGCATGCGGCGCAGGCCGAGGTTGGCCGGGTGCGCGATCAGCTGGCGTTCTATGAGCAATTGCTGCCGCCGGGGCCGGAAGGCACCGTGGACATCCGCGGCGCCCAGATCGATCGCGAAGGCGGGGGCCTGCGCTACAAGGTGCTGCTGATGCGCAGCGGCCGCAATGGCGCGGCCCCGTTCGCCGGCACGCTGCGGTTCCAGGCCACCGGCACGCTCAAGGGCGAAACCGTCACCGTCGACCTGGCGCCGATGCAGGTCAAGGCGGAAAGCGGGCCGGTGCCCGCCACCGGTGAAACCACGACAGCGGCATCGCTGGCCTTGCAGTTCGACCAGTACCAGCGCAGCCAGGGCGTCCTGGCAGTGCCCGAGGGATTTGTCCCCGAAAGCGTCACCATCAGCATCCTGGAGGGCGATGTGGTCCGTGCCTCCCGCAGTGTCAAGCTCGAACTTTGAGTCCGGGCGGCGCCTGCGCTATAGTGACTACATGCGAGTGGCGCAGCCGCTCATCGGAATACGGCCCCAGCGGCCAGGAGTGAATCATGAATGCAGTGACCGAAACCGTCGACCTGCAGGCCGCCCCGCCTGCTCCCCTGGTGTTCACCGACTCGGCAGCCGCCAAGGTCAAGGACCTGCTGGCCGAGGAAGGCAACCCCGAGCTGAAGCTGCGCGTGTTCGTGCAAGGCGGCGGCTGTTCGGGTTTCCAGTACGGTTTCACGTTCGATGAAGTCGTCAATGAAGACGACACCGTGCTGGACAAGGCTGGCGTGCAACTGCTGGTCGACCCCATGAGCTTCCAGTACCTGGTCGGCGCCGAGATCGACTACAAGGAAGACCTGGAAGGCGCGCAGTTCGTCATCCGCAATCCCAACGCCAGCACCACCTGCGGCTGCGGTTCGTCGTTCTCGGTGTAATCCGCGCGCGGCCTCGCGCCGATCGTCCGCCCGACAAAAAAGCCCTTCGGTTTTCCGAAGGGCTTTTTGCTGGGCGCGCGCCGCGCGTCAGGCGGGGTACAGCGCGCCCAGGATGCGCGGGCCGCGGGCGCCGGTGACGCTGGGCAGGCCGGCTGGCTGGCGCGCCAGGAAGGCCTGCGCCAGCCAGGCGAAGGCC
The DNA here is from genome assembly GCF_001299375.1 of Achromobacter sp. 2789STDY5608621. Taxonomy (NCBI): domain Bacteria; kingdom Pseudomonadati; phylum Pseudomonadota; class Betaproteobacteria; order Burkholderiales; family Alcaligenaceae; genus Achromobacter; species Achromobacter sp. 2789STDY5608621. Next base: position 22,588 of record NZ_CYTU01000025.1, read on the forward strand.
AGCGCCTCGACCTGCTGCGCTGGAACACCCAGCGCGTCGGTGGCATGCACCGGGCGCTGCAGGCAATACGCCAGCTCGTGCATCAGCCCCGGGTTGTGGGCGCCGCCGCCGCACACGTAGAGCTCGCGCACGTCGTCGCCGGCTGCGTCGATGGCGTTGGCCACGGTGCGGGCCGTCAGGCGCTGCAAGGTGGCCTGCACGTCCTGAGGGGCCGGCCTGGCGCCGTCGAAGGCGGCCAGCCGGTCGTCCAGCCAGCGCATGTTGAAGAGGTCGCGGCCGGTCGACTTGGGCGGCGGCAGCGCGAACCAGGGTTCGCTCGCGATCAGTTGTTCCAGCAGCGGCGCCAGCACCTGGCCGCTGTCGGCCCAGCGGCCGTCGGCATCGTAGGGCTGGCCCAGGTGCCGCTGGCACCAGCCGTCCAGGAAGACGTTGGCCGGGCCGGTGTCGAAGCCGCGCGGCGCCTGCCCTGGCGCCAGCAGGGTGACGTTGGCGATGCCGCCCAGGTTGAGCACGGCGCGGCCCTGCGGCGCGCCGAACACGGCCGCGTGGAAGGGCGGCACCAGCGGCGCGCCCTGGCCGCCGGCGGCCACGTCGCGGCTGCGGAAGTCGGCCACCACGTCGATGCCGGTCAGCTCCGCCAGCAGGGCGGGCGCGTTCAATTGCAAGGTGTAGCCGCTGTCGGGACGGTGGCGCACCGTCTGGCCATGGGCGCCGATGGCGGCGATGTCCTGCGCCCGCAGGCGGGCGCCGGCGAGCAGGTCGGCGGTCACCTGCGCGTACAGGCGGGCCAGTTCGTTGGCGGCCAGCGCGGCGCGGGCCAGCTCGTCGTCGCCGGCCTGGTTCAGCGCCAGGAATTCGGCCCGCAGCGCGGCCGGCATCGACAGGCTGGCGCTGGCCAGCACCTGCGGCGGCTGGCCGTCGCGCAGGCGCGCCAGGACGCCGTCGACGCCATCCACGCTGGTGCCGGACATCAGGCCGATGAAATGCTGGGGGGTGGTCATGTCGGGTGCCGCCTGGAAAAAAAGCGGCCCGGCATCGAGATGCGCGGGCCGCCTTGCGGGTGCGTCATGCAGGTCCGCCTTAGCGGCTGGCCACGTTGGTCAGCGCGTCGGGAAGAGTCTGCTGGAATTCGGTCAGCAGCTGGATCTGCTGCTTGTACGGCGCCACGGCCTGGTTGAAGGCGCGGATCTCGGCGGGCTCCAGGGCGCGGGCGACGGGCAGGTCGACCGACAGCGGGTCGATCGGCTGGTTGTCGACGCGGAACTCGTAGTGCAGGTGCGGACCGGTGGCCCAGCCGGTGGCGCCGACGTAGCCGATCAGTTGGCCCTGCGAGATCTTGCTACCCTTGGTGATGCCTTCGGCGATGCGGCTCTGGTGGGCGTACAGCGTCGAGTACTTGCCGTGGTGCTTGATGATGACCACGTTGCCGTAGCCGTTCTGCCAGCCCGAGAACTCCACCGTGCCATCGGCCGTGGAGTGGATCGGCGTGCCCGAGGGCGCGGCGTAGTCCACGCCCTTGTGGCCGGTCCAGGTCTTGTGGATCGGATGCATGCGCATGCCGAACGTGGAGCTGATGCGGCTGAACTTCAGGGCGGTGCGCAGGAACGCGCCGCGCAGGCTGGTGCCATCGAAGTCGTAGTACGAGCCGGTCTTGTTGTTGTCGGCGCTGAACCAGACGGCGGAGTAGGTCTTGCCGCCGTTGATGAACTCCAGGGCCAGCACGCGGCCGGCGCCGGCGTAGCGGCCGTCGTGCGAGCGCACTTCGTAGACCACGCGGAACTGGTCGCCCTGGCGCAGGTCGCGCAGGAAGTCGATCTTGGCGCTGAGGATGTCGGCCATCTGCATGGTGACCGAATCCGGGATGCCGGCGGCATCGGTGGCGCCGAACAGCGAGGAGCGGATCGTGCCCACGGCGACGCGGGTCTGGCGATCGGTGCTCTCGGTGATTTCCTCGGCCTTGTAGCCGTTGTCGGTGCGCGCCACGTGCAGCATGCGGGTGACGACCTGGCCGTCAGCCTCGTTGCCGGGGGTGTGGATGTAGCGCAGCCAGATCAGGTTGCCTTCCGCGTCGGTCGCGGCCTGCACCGAACGACCCGGGTACAGCTTGTAGATGCTGCGCGCGCTGGCGTCGTGGGTGAGGAAGGTCTGCAGATCCGGGGAATCCAGTTCCAGGCGCTGCAGCACGGCGGCCAGCGTGTCGCCCGCGCGGATGCGGGTTTCGCTGATGTACGGCGCGGCGCTGGGCGTGCTGACTTCGACCTGTTCGGTGGTCAGCGGCAGGATGCTCTGGATGATGCGGGTGGGGGGGATTTCGCTGCGGTCGGGTTGCTGCACCATGCCCAAGGCGGCGGCGCCGGCAAACAGACCCATGGCGGTGACGAGAAGAGTGCGACGGAGAAGTCCCGAGCGATGGGGCTTGGGCTCGACGGGCGCAAACACGGCAGCAACTTTGCGCTTGATGCTACTCGCCAGGTCGTGGAGGCCACGATTCATCGTGAAGATACCCTCTCAGGTGGCATGAGCTCGCAGGGTGCGTGACACGAACGGCCCCCGCGCGCCACGTTTTCCGGGGCAAGGGCTGGCGCGGGGCGCAACTTGTGAACAACGGGTGGTAACCGGACGCGCAACTGCGTATATATGACAGTTGCGTATGATTAGGGCGGTATCCTAGCTGATTCGGCTAGAATTTTCGATAGTTTTCGTCACTTTTTACACCTTTTTATCGGCTGAAGCCGTCGCGGCCCCCCTAAAAATGTCACCCTCAGAAGCCCCCATCACCCCCGAAGTCGAAGCCGATCTGCGTATTGCCAAGCGCGGATGCGATGAACTGCTGGTCGAAGCCGAATTCGCCCGCAAGCTGGCCCGCAGCCGCGCCACCGGCGTGCCGTTGCGGATCAAGCTGGGGCTGGATCCGACCGCGCCGGACATCCACCTGGGCCACACCGTGGTGCTCAACAAGATGCGCCAGTTGCAGGACCTGGGCCACGAGGTCATCTTCCTGATCGGTGACTTCACCTCGACCATCGGCGATCCCAGCGGCCGCAACAGCACCCGCCCGCCGCTGACGCGCGAGCAGATCGAGGCCAACGCCAAGACCTACTATGCGCAGGCCAGCCTGGTGCTGGATCCGGCCCGCACCGAGATCCGTTACAACTCCGAGTGGTGCGACCCGCTCGGCGCGCGCGGCATGATCCAGCTGGCGTCGCGCTATACCGTGGCGCGCATGATGGAACGCGAGGATTTCACCAAGCGCTTCAAGGGCGGCATCCCGATTTCGGTGCATGAATTCCTGTACCCGCTGATGCAGGGTTACGACTCGGTGGCGCTGAAGTCCGATCTGGAGCTGGGGGGCACCGATCAGAAGTTCAACCTGCTGGTCGGCCGCGAGCTGCAGAAGGAGTATGGACAGGAGCCGCAGTGCATCCTGACGATGCCGCTGCTGGTCGGCACCGACGGCGTCGAGAAGATGTCCAAGTCCAAGGGCAACTACATCGGCATTTCGGAGTCGCCCGATTCGATGTTCGGCAAGCTGATGTCGATTTCCGACACGCTGATGTGGCGCTACTTCGAGCTGCTGTCGTTCCGCTCGCTGGAAGACATCGCCGCGCTCCGCCAGGAGATCGAGGGCGGCCGCAATCCGCGCGACGCCAAGGTCATGCTGGCCCAGGAAATCATTGCGCGTTTCCACTCGGCCAAGGCGGCCGACGACGCGCTGGCCGCTTTCGAAGCGCGTTTCCGCGACGGCGCGATTCCGGAGGACATGCCCGAGGTCAGCATCGGCGGCGCGCCGGTCGGCATCCTCAAGCTGCTGCGCGAGGCCGGGCTGGTCGCATCGGGTTCCGAGGCCCAGCGCAACGTCGAGCAGGGCGGGGTGCGCGTCAATGGCGACCGGGTCGAAGACAAATCGTTGCAACTGCCTGCCGGGACTTACGTCGTCCAGGTGGGCAAGCGCAAGTTCGCGCGTGTTAAGTTGAACCCATAATCGCGAAGATTTTGATACGCTGGAGGGACGTTCAAGGCTGGAATGCCTTCGCAGCACTTCAAGGAGCACGACATGAAACTTTCGAGTTTGTCTTTTTCCGATCACGAGTCGATTCCGGAGCGCTACGCCTTCGGCAAGATCGATGCGCAATCGCACCTCGCGCTGGCTGACAACTTCAACCCGCAGTTTTCCTGGGACGACGTCCCGGCGGGCACGCAGTCGTTCGCCTTGATCTGCCACGACCCGGACGTTCCGTCCAAGCCCGACGACGTCAACCAGGAGGGCCGCGAAGTCCCGGCCGACCTGCCGCGGGTGGATTTCTTCCACTGGGTGCTGGTGGATCTGGCCGCCGACATGCGAGAGATCGACGAAGGCGCCTTTTCCAGCGGCATCACGCCGCGCGGCAAGGGCGGCCCGCTGGCGCCGCTGGATGCCCGCCAGGGCATCAACTCGTACTCGTCCTGGTTCGCCAACGACCACGACATGAGCGGCGACTATTTCGGCTACGACGGCCCGTGCCCGCCCTGGAACGACGCGCTGGTGCACCGTTACGTGTTCACGCTGTACGCGCTGGACGTCCACACGTTGAACCTGCAAGGGGCGTTCACTGGCGAAGACGCGCTGCGCGCCATCCAGAAGCACGTGCTGGCGCAGGCGTCGCTGACGGGCACCTACACGCTCAACCCGGCGCTGGCGCCCAAGCAGATCGGCGCGACCTCCGCGTCCTGATCGCCGCGATCAGCAAAAAGGGCCGCATCAATGCGGCCCTTTTTTTATTTCCGGCGCATTCGCCGGACGCGCCGCGCCCTCAGACGCCGGCGCGCTTCAGGCGCAACAATGCCACGCCGAAGGCGACGAACACCGAACCCACGGCCCGGTTGATCCAGCGCACCGCGCGCGGCTGCTGGAACAGGCGGCGGGCACGGCGCGCCAGCAGGCCGTAGGCCAGCAGCGAGGGCAGCGACAGGCCCATGAAGATGCCCGTCAGGATGAAGAACTGCGGCAGCAGCGGTTCGGCCGCGTTCAGGAACTGCGGGAACAGCGCGGTGAAGAACAGGATGGGCTTGGGATTCAGGCCGGCCACGAAGGTCGCTTCGAGATACAGCGCCAGCGCGCCGCGCGGCGGGCGGCCGGCGCTGTCGGGCGGCGGCGTGGCCACGCTGCTGCGGCCCAGCAGATGGCGCAGGCCCAGGTAGATCAGGTAGGCGGCGCCGGCGATCTTGAGCGCGGCGAACAGCAGGGCGGACGATTGCAGCACCACGCCCAGGCCCAGCATGGCGGCGGCGGACAGCAGGAACAGGCCGGTGACATTGCCCAGCGACGATGGCAGCACCGCGCGCAGGCCGCCGGCGGCGCCGTTGCGCATGGCCAGGATGCTGGCGGGGCCGGGGGTGACGACGCTGACGGCGGCGACCAGGGTGTACGCGACCAAAGTCTGGGTTTGCATGAAAGTTTCTCAAGTCGGGTTGAGCGCGTTTTCCAGCCATGGACGGATGCCGGAATTTTCGCGCCCTTGGCGGGAATTTTGCCGCCATTCGGGGCATTTTGGCGACAGGGGAAGCGGCGGTACGCGGTAAACTATTCGTCATTATCCGGGTTTACCCACCCGGGCGCAGTTTCCTCCTCTCTTACCGCCTCAGGAACCCCCCGTCATGTTTGACCGCAACCTCACCCTCTCCAAGGCTGACCCGGACGTCTGGGCCGCCATCCAGAAGGAAGACGTTCGCCAGGAACAGCACATCGAGCTGATCGCTTCGGAGAACTACGCCAGCCCGGCCGTCATGGAAGCCCAGGGCACGCAGCTCACGAACAAGTACGCCGAAGGCTACCCGGGCAAGCGCTACTACGGCGGTTGCGAATACGTCGACGTGGTCGAGCAGCTGGCCATCGACCGCCTGAAGCAGATCTTCGGCGCCGAAGCCGCCAACGTGCAGCCCAACTCGGGTTCGCAGGCCAACCAGGGCGTGTACATGGCTGTCCTGAAGCCGGGCGACACCGTGCTGGGCATGAGCCTGGCCGAAGGCGGCCACCTGACGCACGGCGCGTCGGTCAACGCCTCGGGCAAGCTGTACAACTTCATCTCCTACGGCCTGGACGAAAACGAAGTCCTGAACTACGCCCAGGTCGAACAGCTGGCCAAGGAACACAAGCCCAAGCTGATCGTCGCCGGCGCCTCGGCCTACGCCCTGCACATCGACTTCGAGCGCATGGCCCGCATCGCCCACGACAACGGCGCGCTGTTCATGGTCGACATCGCCCACTACGCCGGCCTGGTGGCCGGCGGCGCCTACCCCAACCCGGTGCCGCACGCCGACTTCGTCACCTCGACCACGCACAAGTCGCTGCGCGGCCCGCGCGGCGGCGTCATCATGATGAAGGCCGAGTACGAGAAGATCGTCAATTCGGCCATCTTCCCCGGCATCCAGGGCGGTCCGCTGATGCACGTCATCGCCGGCAAGGCGGTGGCCTTCAAGGAAGCGCTGGAACCCGAATTCAAGACCTACGCGCAGCAAGTGGTCAAGAACGCCAAGGTGCTGGCCGACACGCTGGTCAAGCGTGGCCTGCGCATCGTCTCGGGCCGCACCGAAAGCCACGTCATGCTGGTGGACCTGCGCTCCAAGGGCATCACGGGCAAGGAAGCCGAAGCCGTGCTGGGCCAGGCCCACATCACGGTCAACAAGAACGCCATCCCGAACGATCCGGAAAAGCCCTTCGTGACCAGCGGCATCCGCCTGGGCACCCCGGCCATGACCACCCGCGGCTTCACCGAAGCCGAGGCCGAGCTGACCGCCAACCTGATCGCCGACGTGCTGGACAACCCGCGCGACGAAGCCAACATCGCCGCCGTGCGCGCCAAGGTCAACGAACTGACCTCGCGCCTGCCGGTGTACGGCAAGAAGTAATGCGACGGCGGATTTTTTCCGCCCGCATGTGACACGGACGGCTCCGCAAGGGGCCGTCCTTTTGTTTTCCGGGCCGGTGCCCCCGCCGGCGCCGTTTCGCACCCCCGTTCAGGCCTTCATTACCACCCCGATGTGGTAATCCCTCCTATGGCTGAACGGCAAAAGCCGGGCTCGGCCGACCTATATTCAGAGTCGCTTCGGGCGCCATCGCTCGATCCATTTTCCGCCTCCACCGAGCGCCGTCCGACGCTGCCAACCGACACGGCCCTGGATCAGGGGCCGTGTCGGTTGCCTTGCCCGCAGTCCTCGCCACGGCATGCAACGCCCCTTTTCTTGAAATGGCAACGAACCTCCAACCTATCGGGCAACGGCCATGTTCCCGAGAAGACGGCATGACTGAACGGACAGGATTTGCGCGCCGAGGCAGCTCGGGCGCGCTGATGGCAGGGCTGCTCATCGCCTGCGCGTTGCTGATCCCGGCGACAGCGCTAGGCGATGAATGTCATTCCGTCATGGGGTCTGCCGGCACCGTGCAATTCCATCTGCCGCCCTCGGTGGGTTTCGCCTTGAGCCAAATCCCCCCGGAAGGCACGGTCCTCTATCGAAGCCAACCCTACGTCGTGGATTACTTATGCACCTACACGTCAGGCCCGGCCAAGAATCAGCCCATGCTCACGACGCTTGGGGACTTTACCCCGCTGAGAAACGCCCTGAGGGATTCCGGCCTGGCCCTGGATATCATCGTCGACGGCAATGAGGCCAAGCCCTGGTCTCCCAAGGCATTGGAGTCCGTCGCACAGGTCTTCCCCGAATTCTTTCCGATCGGCGTCCCGTTTGACAGAACCCTGCCCGCCGATCAGCAACGGCCGCAGCACGCCACAATCGTCATACAGCTGAGCGTGAAAAGCAGGAAGGTCACTCCGGGGCGCTACCCGGTGCCCGGAACCACGGTGATCAAGCTGATCTCCGACTTCACCGGCACAGGCAACCCGGGCATCTTCCTGACCACCAGCCCCACGCGGCTACAGTACATCCCCGATACCTGCATCGGCGACGTCGGCGTGGACAATCTGGTTCAGTTCGACCGCGTGGTCGCGACCGCCGGCTATATGGGAACCTTGCCGCAGCAGCGGCCCTTCAATGTCACCGCGCGGATCAATCCCTCCTGCTCGACCGGCAGCCTCACGACGGTCAGACCGGGGGAGGGACCCGATCAAGAGTTCTACATGCCGCTCACGGCGACATTCACGCCGATGGGCACGGAGCGTCTCTCCAGCGATGGGCGCTTCATCTTCCTGCGCAACGAGGAAGGCCAGGAAAACGGCCTGCAAATGCAGATCACCGATCCCGCTGGCCAGCCGGTCATCCTGAACCAGGCCGTCGTTCCCCCGAAAGGCAACTTCGGCGCGTTGCATGGCAGCATCTTGTCATTGCGTAATACCTACGCCGCCGAATTGTCGCCAACGGGTAGCGCCGATGGCATGAAACTCGGCAAGTTCACCACCCAGGTCATGGTGAACGTACGGTTTGAATGAGGGGGCGCTCCGTTCCGATGTGCCGCGGCGCTGCGGAGAAAATGTCCGTCGCGTGCGCAGGGACGAATTTGGCCCCTCTTGACACCGATACACTGCCACATCGTTACAATATCGCTGAATTATTGCTTTCCGTGTTTTCAGGGATCACACATGCGGTGTCCATTTTGCGGCAATTCCGAAACGCAGGTCGTCGACAGCCGTGTCTCGGAAGAGGGCGATGCGATCCGCCGCCGGCGTCGCTGCCAGTCCTGTGACAAGCGCTTCACCACCTACGAGCGGGTGGAGCTGGCGCTGCCTTCCGTGGTCAAGCGCAACGGCAGCCGCAGCGACTACGATCCCGCCAAGCTGCGCGCCAGCCTGAGCCTGGCGCTGCGCAAGCGCCCGGTCAGCACCGAGGACGTGGACGCGGCCGTGGCCCGCATCGAGGAACAACTGCTGGCCAGCGGCCTGCGCGAAGTGGCTTCCGGGCACATCGGCGAGCTGGTCATGAACGAGCTGCGCAAGCTCGACAAGGTGGCCTACGTGCGCTTCGCCTCGGTCTACAAGAGCTTCGAGGACATCGGCGAATTCGTCGAGGCGATCCGCGAGATGCAGGGACCGGTGCTGCCCGGCAAGCTGCGCAAGGAATGAGGCCGCGGCGCGGCCCGGCGCGTTAAAGCGCCACCGCCCGCGCCATGCTGGGCGTCTGCGGCTGGAACCGGCGCCACACGCGGCGCAGATGCTGGGCCGAGCCGAAGCCGGATTTCTCCGCCACCAACTCCAGGTTCAAGCGGGTCTCGCGCAGCATGTCGCGCGCCAGCGCCACGCGTATCTGATACAGGTAGTCCATCGGCGTGCAGCCGGCATGCTCGCGGAACAGCCGCGTCAGGTGGCGGGCGCTGGTGTGGGCCTGCTCGGCCAGCGATTGCGCCGACCAGGGCGCCGCGGGGTTGCGCACCACCGCGTCCTGCACCCGGTGCACGCCCGGATGCATGTGGTTGCGGTGCTCCAGCCAGGGCGACAGCGCCGAGTCGGTGCCGGCGCGGCGCTGGTACACCACCATGTCGCGCGCCACTTCGCTGGCCACGCGCGGGCCGCAATGGCGCGCCACCATGTGCAGCGCCAGGTCGATGCCGGCGGTGATGCCGGCGCTGCTGACCAGGTTGCCGTCTTCCACGAAGATGCGGTTGTCGTGCAGCCGGGCGCTGGGATCCAGGTCGGCCAGCTGCGCCAGGCAGCTGTGGTGCGTGGTGCAGTCGCGCTGGCGCGTCAGGCCTGCCGCGGCGGCGAACAGGGCGCCGGCGCAGACGGTCATCAGGGTGAAGCCGTCGGCCGGATGGCGCGCCGCCAGCCAGTCGATGATGACGCGGGCCTCGGGCTCATCCAGGCGGATGTGCTTGCCGACCACGCCGGACACGATCACCAGCGCCTCGGGCGGCAGTTTCTCGGGCAGCGGCTGGATCCGGGCCAGGTGCAGGCCGGGAATGCCGCTTTCGACTTCGGTCGACGGGCCGCAGAAATGCTGCGAGAAGGCGTCCGGGCACAGCTTGTTGGCGACCCGGAAGGCCTCGGCCGGCCCGGCCACGTCGAGCAGCACGATTCCCCTGGGCAATACGAAATGCACGGGAATCATGGCCGGTCGCCTTATTGCGCGTCCGCGAAGACGTCGGCGGCGCGGGCGATGCGGGCGAAGCGGCCCTGCAGCACCAGCTCGGTGGCGTCGCGGATCTCGGCCGGCGTGTAGTGCTTGCCGGACGGGCTCTGCATCGCGAAGGTCAGCGTGGCGTCGGTCGGGAACACCACCTTGAAGCCGTCGTCGCTGGCGTGGCGGGTGGTGGTTTCGCAGCACTGTTCGGTGCGGATGCCGCTGACGATGACGCCTTCGATGCCGTGCTTGCGCAGCCATTCCTGCAGCGTGGCGCCGTCGGCGTCCTTGGCGTAGAGCGAGGAATGCACGGTCTTGTGGAACACGGCGTCGGGGGCGATGCGCAGTTCCTTCAGCGTCTTGACGTGGCCGGAGGCCAGCGAAAACGGGTTGGCCGGGTCGTTGGCGGCGCTGATGTGGAACACCTGCAGCACCGGGATGTCGCGGGCGCGGGCGGCGTCGATCAGGCCCTGCAGTTGCGAGACGAATGCCGGGTATTCCGATTCGTCCCAAAACGGACGCTGGCGGAAGGAATCCTGGACGTCGATGACGATCAATGCTTGTTTCATGGCGGCGGGCTCCGTGCCGTGGGATTTCAGGAGGTACGTGGCGTATTGTGTGCCTGCCCCGGCTCCCGGGCGAGGCCGTCTCCAGACCTGCGTCGGCCTAAAACGGACATCCATTTCAGGCCGCTGCGGCCATCATAGCGCCTCCGCCGGCGCCGGCGGGCGCGGCGTGCCGCGGGCCCGCCGCGGACATACAATTTGGCCATGATGATGAATTCCAGCCCGACCCCCGGCCAAGCCGACGACCTGTCCTGGATGCGGCGCGCCCTGGCCCTGGCGCAGACCGTCATGTATTCGACCGCGCCCAACCCGCGCGTGGGCTGCGTGATCGTGCGCGACGGCCGGGTGCTGGGCGAGGGCGCGACCCAGCCGCCCGGCGGCCCGCATGCCGAAGTCTGCGCGCTGCGCGATGCCCAGGCGCGCGGCGAATCGGTGGCGGGCGCCACCGTCTACGTCACGCTGGAACCCTGCAGTCATTTCGGCCGCACGCCGCCGTGCGTGGATGCGCTGCTGGCGGCCGCGCCGGCGCGCGTGGTGGTGGCGATCGGCGATCCCAATCCGCTGGTCAACGGCAAGGGCCTGGCGCGGCTGCGCGAGGCCGGCATCGCCGTCACCACCGGCATCTGCCGCGAAGAGGCGCTGGCCCTGAACGCGGGCTTCATTTCGCGCATGAGCCGCGGGCTGCCCTGGACCTGGCTCAAGATGGCGGCGTCGCTGGACGGCCGCAGCGCGCTGCATAACGGCCTGTCGCAATGGATCACCGGCCCGGAGGCGCGCGCCGACGGCCACCGCTGGCGCGCCCGCAGCTGCGTGGTGCTGACCGGCATCGGCACCGTGCTCAAGGATGATCCGCAATTGACCGTGCGCAGCGTCGAGACGCCGCGCCAGCCGCGCCGGGCGGTGGTCGACGGCCGCTTCGAGATTCCCGAGGACGCGCGCCTGTTCGACGGCGGCGAGGTCATCGTGTTCACGGCCCGCGCCGACGCCGCCAAGCAGGCGCGGCTGGAGGCCAGGAACGTGCGGGTGGTGGCGCTGCCCGCCGAGATGCCCGACCGGGTCGACCTGCCGGCCATGATGCGCTGGTTCGCCGCGCAGCAGTTCAACGAAGTCCACGTCGAGGCCGGCGCCGGCCTGAGCGGCGCGCTGGTCGCGGCCGGCTGCATCGATGAGCTGCTTATCTATATGGCGCCGATGCTGCTGGGCGACGCCGCCGGCGTGGTCAAGCTGCCCATGCTGGAACGGCTGGACCCCGCTCCGCGCTACGAATTCATCGAGGCGGAGCGGGTGGCGGCCGACCTGCGCCTGCGCGCCCGGGTGCCGGAGCACTGGCGAGGGTTGCTGCGGCGGGTCGAGTTGCCCGCCGCCGGGACGCCGTAGCGCCCGTGCGGGGCGCTTTTTACGCCAACGGATCCTGGCGCTTCTTGCCGTTGCCGGCCGGCGCGCCATTGCGCCAGGCCCACAGGCCGGCGCCAAGCGCCGCCAGCGCCAGCAGGCCGGCGGCCAGCAACACGCCCGGATGCTGCTTGCGGACACGTTCCCAGGCCTTCCATGCCTGGATATAGTGAAAGCGCGAAGCCGACTGGAAGTCCGGTTCCGGGCATTCGCGGCCGAACGTGCCGCTGAAGGGCACCTGGGCGCCCTGATCCACGTAGCGCAGATAGATGGCGGTGGCGCGCTCCGGCGTGTCGTCGATCACGTAGCGGGCGCCGCGGCAGAGGGTGGCCGCAAAGGCCTGCGAGCGGGTCGGCAGTTCGTCGGCCGCCTTCAGCGCGTAGTCGGCGGCGATCTGGCGGTAGTGATAGCGTACGTTGGGGCGCGCCTCGCTGGCCGCGTAGCGCACGCGTTCTTCCTGCGTTACGAAGGGGCCGGGCAGGTCCGCCTCGGCGCGCTGCCGCGGCGTTTCCATCGGTACGCCGGCATCGGCGCGGGCCTCGCGCCACCAGGGGTTGGCGTCGCGGCCGGCGCCGGCGGAGTAGTTGCCCTCGTAGACGGCGTAGTCCGGTCCCTGTTCGTAGCCCATGATGCGCATGCCGTCGCGGCGCGCCAGCGTGGCGGCGGTGTACCAGGCTTCGGCGCGGGTGGTGCGGCCCCAGGCGTTGCCCGCGGCCTGCAGCGCGTCGCCGTACTGGGCGGCGCGCTGGCGGACATCGGACTCCCGGATCTTCCAGTTGCCGTTGTCGTAGTCGAGCGAGGCGAAGCGGGGATCGGAATCCGCGGGAAAGTACGGCAAGGCCTCGGCCACCCGGTTTTCCCGCACCAGCCGCCGCGCCAGCAGCTGGCGCAGGCGGTCATGGACGGGCGGCTGGTTCAGGCGGCTCCATTCGTAGAACTGGTCGGTCGTGTAACGGCTGAAGCCCGACGGCCGCGACGGCGCGGGCGGGGGCGGCGGCAGCCGGTCGACATAGGCCTTGAGCTCATCGGTCGTCAGCACGCGTTCGGCCACGTAGGCCGCGTCGTTCCAATAGGGCGAGAGCGGCCAGCCCTCTTCCGGCGGCGGGGCGCCATCGCCTGCCGCCGCGGCCCGGTACAACTGGTCCAGGGCTTCGACGTATTGGCCGCGCGACAGCGACAGCACGCCCTGTTCGCCCTTGAGCAGGGCGCCGGCTTCCGCCTCGACGCTGCCGTCACCGCGCGGGAACGCCTCCGCCGCGCGGGCGTAGGCCTGGGCGGCGAGCTCGTTGTCGCCGCGGCGGATCGCCAGCTTGGCGCGCACCCACCAGGCCAGCGCCGTGTCGAGCCGGTCGGCCAGCTCTTGCGCCAGGTCGTAGCGGCCGACGCGGTAGGCCAGCGCCGCGACCCGGTCGGCGTCGGCGATCCGTCGCGGATCCTGCGTCTGCAGCGCGGCCACCAGCGATTGCAGCGCGGGGTTGGGCGTGACGTTGGGCGTGCCGTCGGCGGCGTCGGCCAGGCTCAGGCGGCCGGTGGCCTCGAAGTTGGCGAAAGGGTCGCGCGCGCTGTCGGGCTTGCCGTCGACGATGTCGCCCAGCCGGGCCAGGCCGTACGCCACCAGCAGGCGCTGGCCGACCGGGTCGTCGATCAGGCGGATGGCGCGCGTCGGCGCGGCCAGCGCCCAGTCGGCCATCAGGCGCAACGATTCGCGGCCGCTGACCGACTCGCGCGCGGCCTGGGCGGCATACAGGCGCACGGCCTGCTGCAGGTCGGCCGGCGCGATCGCATCCATGCAGGGCGAGGCGTTGAACAGGTCTTCGTAGGCGCATTGGCCCAGGCTGCCGGACAGCGACAGGCGCGCTTGCTGGCCGTAGCTGGCGACGGCCAGGCCCAAGGGGTCGGGCGCGCCTTGCAGCGCCAGTTCGCGCACGCGGGCATAGGCCTGCGCCGGGTGATCCGTCGCCGGCGTGGTTCCGATGTCCCCGATTTCGGCCAGCAGGTAGGCGGCCCAGACGCTGCGGGTTGCGGCCTGTTCCGCCGGCAGCGCCAGGATGGCCAGCAGGCGCTGGCGCGCGCGTTCCAGGCGCGGTTCGTCCGGCGCCTGGGCGGCGCTGCGGTAGTCCACCGCGGCGGCGACGTAGAGGCGCGCGGCTTCCGGCAGGCCGTCGCCGGCGGCGTAGGCCTGGTCGCCGTCGGGACGGGCGCGCATCGCCCGAGCCTGTTGCCGTTGCGCCGGCGTCAGCGTCGCGTCGAACGCTTCGGGGATGGCGTCGGAGCGGTACGTGCCGTCTGGCAGCAGCGGCGATTCGTTGGCCCGCAGCGCGTCCGTGGCCGGCATCAGCCGCGCCGCTTCGTAGGCGAACGAGTTGGCGGGCGTGCCCTGCAGCGTGCCGGCGCGGTCGTCCAGCAACTGCGGCGGGAAGTCCGGGCCGCAGGCGATGACGATGCCGGCGCCGGCGGCGCAGGCCAGCGCCAGCGCGGCGGCAAGCGATTTACGGTTGTACATGGAAGCTCGGGGTTGCGGAGTCACAGCGGATCCATCCAATGGCGCGTTCGGCGCCGGCGCGCAGCAAGCCATCCTGCGCGCGGCGAAGATACCTGCCCTCGCGATCGTATTCAAGGGTGTAGCCGTTGATGCCGTCGGCGGCGCCGCATGTGGCGTCGAGCCGGACGGTGAACGGGAGCGCGGTGTCGGCGTTGCCGCGGTTGGCCAGCCGCACGTCGCGCGCGCCGCCGGCGCCGGGCGCGGCGGCGATCACCTCCAGTTGCGGCGTCAGCGGTTGACGCGCCAGCACGGCGCGCCAGGTCGGCAGGCTCCAGGCGCGCGTGTCGGCCTGGGTCGGCAGGCGGAACCAGACGATGCCGCGCAGCCCCGACGGGCGATCGCGATCGAGCGTGGCGACGAAGGCCGCCATGGCGTCGGGCGTGACCAGCAGCTCGGCCGAGCGGCCGCCCGGCATCAACGCCGGGCGTTCGCTTTCGACCGCGGCGATCCGGCCATGCTCGTCCCAGGCGACGCGGCTGCCATAGGAAGGCAGCGCCACGCGCCAGGGTTTGCCGGTCTGGCGCGCGTAGGCATCGAGCCAGGCGCGGGCCCGCTTGGCGTCGAACAGGCCTTGCGTGGGGTTCTGCACGGCGTGGACCTGCAGCACGGTTTCGTCCGGAACCGCCAGCAACGCGGGCAGCGCGGGACTGTCGAGCCAGGTGGGCAGGGCGGTGATCGACAACGGCAGGCTGGCGCCGAGGTGGGTCTTCAGCGTCGCCAGCAATGCGCGATAGGCCGGCAGCTTGGAGGTGGCGCAGTCGTAATCGATTTCCAGGCCGGCCGGCGTGACGCCGGCCTGGCGCCAGGCCGCCAGCGCGGCGATGGCGCGATCGGCGATGTCGGTGTCGCGCAAGTCGTTGACGCGGCCATCCAGCCGCAACACCAGCACCACCGGTCGTTGTGACGCGGCCAGCGCGGCGAGGTCGGGCGCCGCGTCGAACCAGGCGCCGTCGGCGCGCAATTCGGCCGCCAGCACCCGCCATGACCGCACCGCATCCGCGCCCTTGGCCAGCGCGCTGACCAGCGCGGGCGTCCATTGCCGTTGCCAGACATAGGCGTCGTTGGGCAGGGGCGGGGCGGCGCGTTCGCACGCGGCCAGCAACAGCACGCCGCACGCGGCCGCCAAGCGCCGCCAGCGCATCGGCGCGCGGACGATGCGGAGCCCTTGCATGAGGCGGCGCGAGCGGGGCGGCATGATGGGACGGACGGTGTTTGAAAGCGGTGTCGTACGCGGTTTCGCGGGATGCGTGATTCTATCCTTGACGCCGCAAGGGGTATTAGCACTCTCGATGCCTGGCTGCCAACCCACCGCGTGATAGCCGTGGACCATCGGCCGCATAGCGTTTGCCCGCGCGGCCCGCGGCGTGATGGCAGCAAGTTTGGGAGTGATTCCTGCATGTCTGCGTCGAAGCATCCGACAGCTTTTTTTTACCGCGTGTGCACAAATGAATTGCCACAAAACCGTCAATTGGGCTTAAGCTAGGTCATGACTTGGCGCTACGCGCGCATGGCTTGCTCCACGACCCGCCACGCGCCCTCGTCACCACGGATTCCAGTGTCGCGTACCGGCGCTTTTCACAAACCGGACCGACACGTTGCTGAACGCAGTCGCCTTGCGCCGTTCAGACCGTTCGCTGCCATCGCATAGCGAACGCACCGGACTTGCGTTCCGGATCATAAGAATCCACCGGGATATCTCATCCCTTCAAATCATTGCTGACCATTTCGTGCGTGGCTGCGTCATGCGCCCGTTCTACAGCGATATGCTGAAGGCGAACGAGTGAACTTATTCACGTTGGTTGCAATCCCTGACGGAACTTGTGTCTCCAGGGTGCAGCCTAAACGGAAAGGGCCCGATCGTGCTCTTGGTTGATGTGTGGCGAAAGCAACATACGACCGTGCCGAGATTGCTTATAGCGAGATTGACTAGTCACGCTGAAGCACTGAGGCACACAATGGGGACACGTAGGGACGTCATGGCTTTTTCGCGTGTTGTAGGAGGTTTCCGTGCAAAACATCGTCGAAGGCTTCAAGTCGCAGTATGCAAGAGAACAGGAATCAGAGCTTTCCCTAGAGGAATATCTGGACCTCGCCCGACGCGACCCGATGGCATACGCCAGCCCCGCTGAGCGCATGCTGGCGGCGATTGGCGAACCTGAAATCGTGGATACGCGCAACGACCCACGTCTTTCCCGTTTGTTTTCCAACCGGACCATCCGGCGCTATCCGGCGTTCCAGGAGTTCTACGGCATGGAGGACGTCATCGGGCAGATCGTGGCGTTCTTCAAGCACGCCGCGCAGGGACTGGAAGAGCGCAAGCAAATCCTCTATCTGCTGGGGCCGGTCGGCGGCGGCAAGTCGTCCATCGCCGAACGCCTCAAGGTGCTGATGGAGAGCTTCCCCATCTACGCGCTCAAGGGCTCGCCGGTGAACGAGTCGCCGCTTGGCCTGTTCCATCCGGAACGCTTCGGCGACACGCTCGAAAAGGAATACGGCATTCCGCGCCGCTACCTCACGGGCATCATGTCGCCGTGGGCGGTCAAGCGCCTGAAGGAGTTCGACGGCGACATCTCGCAATTCCGCGTGGTGCGCCTGAACCCGTCGGTGCTGCGCCAGGTGGCGATCGCCAAGACCGAACCGGGTGACGAGAACAATCAGGACATCTCGTCGCTGGTCGGCAAGGTCGACATCCGCAAGCTCGACCGCCATTCGCAGGACGACCCGGACGCCTACAGCTATTCCGGCGGCCTGTGCCTGGCCAACCAGGGCCTGCTCGAGTTCGTGGAAATGTTCAAGGCGCCGATCAAGATGCTGCATCCGCTCTTGACGGCGACGCAGGAAGGCAACTTCAAGGGCACCGAGGGTTTCTCGGCGATCCCGTTCAACGGTTGCATCCTGGCGCACTCGAACGAGTCGGAATGGCAGACCTTCCGCAACAACAAGCACAACGAGGCGTTCCTCGACCGTATCTATATCGTCAAGGTGCCTTACTGCCTGCAGGTCTCGGAAGAGGTCCGCATCTACGAAAAGCTGCTGCATCACAGCTCGCTGTCGACGGCGCCGTGCGCGCCGGGAACGTTGGACATGATGGCGCAGTTCTCGGTGCTGACCCGGCTGAAGGAGCCGGAGAATTCCAGCATCTACTCGAAGCTGCGCGTCTATGACGGCGAAAGCCTGAAGGACGTCGATCCGAAGGCCAAGGCGCTGCAGGAGTACAAGGACTACGCCGGCACCGACGAAGGCATGAACGGGGTCTCGACGCGCTTCGCGTACAAGATCCTGTCCAGCGTCTTCAACTACGACCAGACCGAGGTGGCGGCCAATCCGGTGCACCTGATGTATGTGCTCGAGCAGCGCATCGGGCGCGAGGACTATCCGGAGGAAATCCGCCGGCGCTACCTGGAGTTCATCAAGGGCTTCCTGGCGCCGCGCTACGCCGAGTTCATCGGCAAGGAGATCCAGACCGCGTACCTCGAGTCGTACTCGGAGTATGGCCAGAACATCTTCGACCGCTACGTCACGTTCGCCGATTGCTGGATCCAGGACGAGGAATTCCGCGACCCGGAAACCGGCGAGAGCTTCGACCGCAGCGCCTTGAACGACGAACTGGAGAAGATCGAGAAGCCGGCCGGCATCGCCAATCCGAAGGACTTCCGCAACGAGATCGTGAACTTCGTGCTGCGGGCGCGCGCCAACAACAATGGCCGCAACCCGACCTGGACCAGCTATGAAAAGCTGCGCGAGGTGATCGAGAAAAAGATGTTCTCGAACACGGAAGACCTGCTGCCGGTGATCTCGTTCAACGCCAAGGCGTCGGCCGAGGACAAGTCGAAGCACCAGAGCTTCGTCGACCGGATGGTGGAAAAGGGCTACACGGAGAAGCAGGTCAGGCTGCTGTGCGAGTGGTACCTCCGTGTGAGGAAGTCTTCCTGAGCGAGGTGAATCATGAATTCACTGATCGATCGCCGTCTTAACGGGCGCAACAAGAGCGCCGTTAACCGGGAGCGCTTTCTGCGGCGTTACAAGGACCAGATCCGCAAGGCGGTCCACGGGATGATCCGCGACCGCTCGATCCAGGACATGGATCAGGGCGGCGAGATCAACCTGCCCGCCCGCGATATTTCCGAGCCGACGTTCCGGCACGGCGCGGGCGGCGACCGGGAAATGGTGCATCCGGGCAATCGCGAGTTCGCCAAGGGCGACACGTTCGACCGGCCTCAGGGAGGAGAAGGCCAAGGCGGGTCCGAGCCCGGCGAGGGCGAGGCGGTCGATCAGTTCACCTTCAGCCTGTCGCGGGCCGAATTCCTCAACCTGTTCTTCGAAGACCTGGAACTGCCTCACCTGGCGCGCACCCAGCTGGGCGAGGTCAGCCAGAAGAAATGGCAGCGCGCCGGCTACACCACCACCGGCTCGCCCAGCATGCTCAGCATCAGCCGCACGCTGAAGTCGTCGCTGGCGCGGCGGGTGGCGCTGAGCGTGAAGGCGCGGGCCGACCTGGAAGACGCGGAAGAGCGCCTGGCCAAGGCCAAGGCGGCGGGCGAGCCCGCCGACCAGATCAAGGCCCTGGAGCAGGACGTCGAGGACTGCCGCGAGCGCCTGGCGCGCGTGCCGTTCCTGGACGACCTGGACCTGCGCTACCGCAACCGCGTGTCGGTCGCGATCCCGATGGCGCGCGCGGTCATGTTCTGCCTGATGGACGTGTCCGGCTCGATGGACGAGGGCAAGAAGGACCTGGCCAAGCGCTTCTTCACGCTGCTGTACCTGTTCCTGTCGCGCAAGTACGAGCACGTCGACCTGGTCTTCATCCGCCACACGGACAATGCCGAGGAAGTGGACGAGCAGACCTTCTTCTACGATCCCAAGAGCGGCGGCACCATCGTGCTGTCGGCGCTGGAGCTGATGCGCGAGATCGTCGAGAAGCGCTATCCGCCCACGGCCTGGAACGTGTATGCGGCACAGGCCAGCGACGGCGACTCGTTCGGCGCCGACGCGGGCAAGAGCGCGCGCTTCCTGGCCGAGCACCTGCTGCCGGCCACGCGCTACTTCGCCTATATCGAGGTTCCCGACTCGCAGGAGGCGCGCAAGAGCAGCCTGTGGGCGGAATATGAACAGAAGCTGGCGCCGCATTTCGTGATGCGGCGGATTTGCGATCGCGGGGAAATCTATCCCGTGTTCCATGACCTGTTCAAGAAGGAAACCGCATGAATGCCATCCTGGGCGCACTCGTGGAGCCGGAGTCGGCCGGCAGCCCCCGGCCGCTGTCGCAAGGTTCCGAATGGACGTTTGAACTGATCCAGTCCTATGACGACGCGATCTCGCAGGTCGCGCGCGAGTACGGGCTGGACACCTATCCGAACCAGATCGAGGTCATCACCTCGGAGCAGATGCTGGACGCCTATGCGTCGGCGGGCCTGCCCATCGGCTATCCGCACTGGTCGTATGGCAAGGAGTTCATCCGCAACGAGCAGTTCTATCGGCGCGGCATGCAGGGCCTGGCCTACGAGATCGTGATCAACTCCAACCCCTGCATCGCGTATCTCATGGAAGAGAACTCCATGACGATGCAGGCGCTGGTGATCGCGCACGCCTGCTACGGCCACAACTCGTTCTTCAAGGGCAACTACCTGTTCCGCCAGTGGACCGACGCCGATGGCGTGCTGGATTACCTGGTGTTCGCCCGCAAGTACGTGATGGATTGCGAGGACCGCTACGGCATCGACGCGGTCGAGGCGCTGCTGGATTCGTGCCACGCGCTGTCGCACCACGGCGTGGACCGCTACAAGCGGCCGACGCCGATCTCGTACAAGGAAGAGGCCGCGCGCCAGGCCGAGCGCCAGGAGCACGCGCGCCTGCAGTACAACGACCTGTGGCGCACCCTGCCGCGGCTGGAGGCCGACAAGGACGAGCGCGTGGCCGCGTCGGTGTTCCCGCCCGAGCCGGAAGAGAACCTGCTGTACTTCATCGAGAAGTATTCGCCCAAGCTGGCGCCGTGGCAGAAGGAGCTGGTGCGCATCGTGCGCAAGGTCGCCCAGTACTTCTACCCGCAGACCCAGACCAAGGTGATGAACGAAGGCTGGGCCACGTTCTGGCACTACACCATCCTGAACCGGCTGCACGAGAAGGGGCTGGTCAACGACGGCTTCATGATGGAGTTCCTGCAGAGCCACACCAACGTCGTCAGCCAGCGTGGCTTCGACGAGCGCGGCTACGGCGGCATCAACCCGTATGCGCTGGGCTTCGCGATGATGTCGGACATCCGCCGCATCTGCGAGAAGCCCACCGATGAGGACCGCCGCTGGTTTCCCGACATCGCCGGCGGCGACTGGCTGAAGACGCTGGACTTCGCCATGCGCAACTTCAAGGACGAGTCCTTCATCTCGCAGTACCTGTCGCCGCGCCTGATCCGCGAGTTCCGCTTCTTCGCGATCTCCGACCACCAGGCCAATCCCAAGCTGGAAGTCGCCGCCATCCACGACGACGACGGCTACCGCGACATCCGCCGCCTGCTGGCCGCGCAGCACAACCGCGACAACCAGGTGCCGGACATCCAGGTGGTGCGCTTTAACCGCGACACCGACCGCTCGCTGGTGCTGCGCCACCTGAAGAGCCGCGGCCGGCCGCTGGCGGCCGAGGACGCCGAGCAGGTGATGAAGCACCTGGCGCGGCTGTGGGGCTTTCGCGTGAGGCTGGAGGAAACCGAGCCGGACGGCACCGTCGGCTCGTACCGCGAGCAGGATCCGCCCAACGCGTGAGGGGGGGCGGCGGGCGGCCTCGGCGCCGCCGTCGCGCGGCAGGCCGGGAGGCTCGTGGCAAAAAGGGGACGCAATCGCGTCCCCTTTTTCTTTTGCCGCGCCGCCAATGCAGCTTTCTTGCCGATCTGCTAGAATCGCGGATTCGCATTTTTCGGAATGCGTACCAGATCAGGACAGGTGGCCGAGTGGTTGAAGGCGCACGCCTGGAAAGCGTGTATACGTCAAAAGCGTATCGGGGGTTCGAATCCCCCTCTGTCCGCCAAGAATTTCACAAGCGTTGCCGCGCGGTCGCCCGCCATCAGCTTGCCCCAGAACCCGCATGGACATTGGTCCTGCGGGTTTTTTGTTTTCCGGCGAGGACGCCGCGGTAAGCGGCGTTCCCTTGAGGGCTCAAGTGGCCCGCGACCCGCGACACCGCTTGACCGATCCGGCTTTGGCGATCAGCTTCGCACCGCGCCGCGAAAGGCCGCCGAGAGCGCGGCCAGCGCATCCTGCGAGCGGCTGTCCCTGACCCGGGTATGCAGCAGGATGGGCAGCCGCGGCAGATCCGGTAGCCCCAGCCTGGGACCGACGTCGACCGCGCCGAACGGCACCATGCGTGGGGCCAGCGCGGCCACCCCAAGCCCCGCCATGACGGCGGCGGCGACCGTCATCACGCCGCCGCCCACGAACACTTCGGTCCAGGGTATGCCGGCCTCATCGAGCAGTTGCCCGGCCAGGGCGCGCACGCCGCAGGGCTCGGCCATCGTGGCCAGCGGCAGCGGTTCTCCCGCCCGATGTTGCCAGCCGGGCATGGCGAACCAGCCGAACTTTTCTTCGGCGAGGATTTCCCCATCGCCGCGGCCCGCCTGGAAGCGGACGATCACCGTATCGAGCTCCCTGCGGTCGAAACGTTGCAGCAGCTCGGCCGACGAGCCGATCCGGATTTCGATCAGCAGCCGGGGATCCTGCGCGTTCATGCGTGCGATCAGCGCCGGCAGTTCCGGACCCGCGACATGGTCGCTGATGCCGATGGCGAGACGCTGCCGCGTTCCCGCGACGACCGAGACCGCCCGGTCGTGCGCCTCGATGAGCTTGCGCGCGTGCTCGAGAAAAGTCGCGCCGTGGGCTGAAAGCTCCACGCGCCGGGGCGTGCGTTCGACGAGCCTGAAATCCAGCCGGTCTTCAAGCCGCTTGAGCTTCAGGCTGATCGCCGCCTGGGTGGTCTGCAGCGATTCGGCGGCGCGGGTGAAACTGCCCAGCTCGGCAATGCGGATGAAGGCTCTGACCGCCTCCAGGTCGAGGGCGCGCTTGGTCATTTCAAAACTTTATCGTTGAAATAAAAATGCATACGTTATCAGAATGGATAATGGGCAGCGGGACCACAAAGGAGGAACTTCCCATGCCGTTCGCTCATATCTCATTGCGCTCCGGAAAGCCGGAGGCCTATAGGCAAGCGATCTTTGACAGCGTTTATCGCGCGCTGCGCGAGACATTCAATGTTCCCGAGGATGACCAGTTCATGGTCATGACCGAGCATGAGGCCGCGAATTTCCGCTACGGGGCGACTTACCTCGATATCGCGCGAAGCGACGATCTGGTGTTCATCCAGATCACCGCGAACAACACGCGTAGCTTGGAACAGAAGAAGGCGTTGTTCCGGCGGATTGCGCAATTGCTTGGCGAAAATCCCGGCCTGCGGCCCGAGGATGTGTTCGTGAACCTCGTCGAGGTGCTGAAGGAAAACTGGTCGCTGGGAGGCGGCCTCGCGCAATACGCCTGAGCCGGCTGGCAACAGCACTCACGCCGTCGGAATTTTCCCGACGCGCGGCAAGCCCTGCCCGGAAAGCCGGTTGAAAGTTCTGTTGGGCCTGGAACGGCGCTTCAGAGGGAGGCCGCGCGAAGAATTATTTCAGCGTGGCGATTTGAATTTCGACTGATTGCAATTGCGTCGACGCGTATCGCGTCGATCCATAAACTCTGCCTGCGCTTCGATCCCGCGCCTGTACCGCCCGCACCATCGTGCGTCGCGTTACGGCGGGAGAAGCGTTGTGCGAGCCTGCCTCCGCGCTGTCGACATGACGTTGCCGGTATGCCCGCTGTACCTGATCTTGAATAGCGTGGCGCATCATGTTCGATTGGTTTCGACGCAGGTGGTTCGGCTGGTCCGCGGAGCAGGCGCGAGGGGTTCCGAGCTTTCCGGGGCCGGACAAGGTGGCGCCGGGCGGGCGACGAGGTAGTGCCACGGGCATGGTGGTGGCGTTTTTCACCTGCGACAGCATTTACGAGGCGGAAAAGAATCGCCTGCTGCGCTCGGCGGAACGGCTGGGGCTTGCCGTCGACGCCGAGCCGATCGAATCCGCCGGGTCCTGGGTGCGCAATGCGTCCATGAAGCCATCGGTGCTGGTTGCCATGCGCAAGAAGCACACGGGGCCACTGCTGTATGTCGACGTGGACGCGGTGTTTCATCGCGATCCGTGGCCGACGCTGGCCGCGTTGGACTGCGATATCGCCGCCTACCATGAGCCCGACGGGCACTTGCTGAGCGGCACGTTGTTCATCAACCATACGCCGGCCGCCGCCGCGCTGTTGCAAGCCTGGGCGCAGGCCTGCGCGGAGAATCCCGACGAGTGGGACCAGCGGGTGCTGGAGCGCCTGCTGGCCAGCGACGCCTTGTCCGCCGAGCCGCGTTACCGGCAGGCGCGGCTGCCCGTTGCCTATTGCTGGATCTTCGACAAGACCGACAATGCGTCGTGCGACGAGGTGTTCATCGAGCATCTGCAGGCCAGCCGGGAAGCCACGCAGCGCAAGCGCGTGTTCGGCAGGCCGGTGCGCGCGGTCAGGCGGCGCCGGGATAGGGTGCGGGCGATCGAGCGGATCCTGTTTGGTCGGAACGCGGCGCGCTAGGCGTCGCGGCCCTGGCGCGTCCAGGGTTTCTTGGCCGTGGTGCCGTGCTTTGGTCTACGCTAGCTCTCTGTTCCCGGAGAGTTCCATGTCCAAGATCACTGTTGATTTCGTGTCCGATGTCGCCTGTCCCTGGTGCGCGGTCGGGTTGGGCGGCCTGCTGACCGCGATCGAGCGGGTGGGCGGCGAGGCCGAGGTCGAGCTGCATTTCCGTCCGTTCGAGCTGAATCCCGACATGCCCAAGGGCGGGCAGAACACCATCGAGCGCCTGATGGCCAAGTATGGCTACAGCCGCGAGCAGGTGCAGGCCAATCGCAAGGTGATCAGCGAGCGCGCCGCGGCGGTCGGGATGCGCATGCGCATGGGCGACGACAACCGCTCGTTCAATACCTTCGACGCCCATCGCCTGTTGCACTGGGCCGGCCTGGAGGGGCAGGGCAGCCAGACGGCGTTGAAGAAGCGCCTGCTGGAGACCTATCACTACGACAACCAGGACACCAGCGACGTCGAGGTGCTGGTGCAGGCGGCGGCGGACGCCGGGCTGGATGCGGCCGAGGCGCGCGCGGTACTGGCCTCGGGCCGCTACAGCGAAGAGGTGCGCAAGGAAGAGGCCGAATGGCGCGACCGCGGCATCACCTCGGTGCCGTCGGTGATCCTGAACGGCAAGTACCTGGTGTCCGGCGGCCAGCCGGCCGACGTGTTCGAGCAGGCGCTGCGCCAGGTCGCGCGCGAGGGGTGAGCGGCGGGCGGCGCCATGGGCGCCGCGCCGCGATCCGCATGACCGCGAGGCCGCCGCGTCGTTGCCGCGCGACGGCGGTCCCGGGCTTGTCCATGCGGCGGCCGGCTCAGGCTTTCACGATCGGCGCGACATCCAGCACGTACATCTGGCGTTCGCCTTCGTGCACCGAATCCACGCACACCTGCGTGCCGTCGCGGCTCCAGCGCGGGTGCAGGTCACAGCGGTTTTCCTTGGACAGCGAAGGATCGGCGTAGAAGCTGCCGAGGTCGTGGCGCTGCCCGGTGCGCATGTCGTACAGGAACAGGATGCGTTCGTGGGTGACCGGATCGGGATAGGTGTCGCTCAGCAGCCAGCGGCTGTCCACGGGTGAAAACGTCATGTGGCCGTTCTCGGTGAGGACGCCGTCGCCCACCACTTGCACTTGGCCGCCGTCGGCATCTTCGTACAGGTGGTAGTGGATGCGGCCGGCATGCGGTCCCCAGACGATGATCGAGCGGTCGTCGCGCCACAGCGGGTGCGAGATCTGGTATTCCGATTTCTCGTAATCGAAGGTGCCGACGGCGGCCGGATCGAAGTCGTCGGCCAGCTGCGGCAGCGGATGATCGGAACATTCCAGCAGGCGCATGTCGCTGCCGTCCGGGTTCATGGTGATGAGGCGGTGCAGGAAGCAGGTCTCGTCCTCGACGCGCTCAGTCCAGCGATGCAGGAACAGGATGCGCGTCGACGAGGGGTTGACCTCGATGTGGCTGACCCAGTGGATGGCGCGTTCCATCGAGGCGCGCGGATGGAAGTTGCGCAGGTCGGCGTAGCTGACCAGCAGGCGGTGGGCGCCGCTGTCCAGGTCGAGCGTGTGGATGCCGTCGTCGGCCGGCGCGTTGGCCACCGGCGCGGGCGCGTGTTCGCTGTAGCCGATGGTCTGGTGCGTGATGTAGAGCCGGCGGTAGTCCACGCACAGCGCGTAGCGGCTGTCGGGGGCGGCGACGTAGATCGGCAGCGGCAGGTAGCGCGTCTGGCCGGTGACGAGGTTGTGGACCGCCGAGCGGAATCCGGGATAGAAGCCGCCATCGTCGTCGCGCCGGCAGTTGTAGATCAGCTGCGGCTCGGCCTGGCCGTCCAGCCACTGCAGCTGGCAGCCCATCTGCCAGTTCCAGGCGGTGGTGGCGCCGACGGCGTGGTAGCGCTCGCCGTCGCGCAGGTCGAAGTAGCCGACCTCGGCGCGCAGCCCGGGCGTGAGCACGGCGTCCTTGACCGGCGCGCGGTTGGCCAGCAGATAGCGGCCGCCGCGATGCCAGACGGTCTTGTTGTAGTAGCCGAAGAAATGATGGCCCGGCGGGCCGCCCAGGCGGCGGCAGGCGATGGCGGGAGTGGTCATGCGATTCATCAATGAAGGAAGGGGAAGGGCGTTCAGCCGGCGCTGATGTGTTCGGTTTCGATGACCTTGTTCCAGCGGGCGCGCTCGCGCTCGACGAAGGCGCGCGCCTCGGCCGGGCTGTTGCCCACCGGCGTCATGCCCAGGTGCTCGAGGCCGGCGCGGAATTCCGGATCGGCGTAGACGCGGCGCAGGTCGGCGCTGAGCTTGTCGATCAGCGCGTCGGGCACGTCCTTGCCGGCGGCCAGGGTGGTCCAGGAGGTCACGGTCAGGCCGGGCAGGCCGGCCTCGGCGGCGGTGGGCACGTCGGGCAGCGCGGCCGAGCGCGTGGCGCCGGTGATGGCCAGCGCCTTGAGCTTGCCGGTCTGGATGTAGCCGATGGTGGTGGGCACGTTTTCGAACAGCAGCTGGATCTGGCCGCCGATCAGGTCGTTGATGGCGGCCGAGCTGCCGCGATAGGGAATGTGCGCGATCGGGGCCTGCGCGGCCATTTTGTAGAGTTCGCCTACCATATGCACCGAGGAGCCGACGCCGGCCGAGCCGAAATGCAGGTTGTCGGGGTTGGCCTTGGCCTGGGCGGTCAGTTCGGCCAGGGTGTTGGCCTGGAGCGTCGGGCTGGCGACGACCACGTGCGGCATCTCGGCGACGATGGTGATGACCTTGAGGGCCTCGGCCGGGCGGTAGTTC
The DNA here is from genome assembly GCF_001299375.1 of Achromobacter sp. 2789STDY5608621. Taxonomy (NCBI): domain Bacteria; kingdom Pseudomonadati; phylum Pseudomonadota; class Betaproteobacteria; order Burkholderiales; family Alcaligenaceae; genus Achromobacter; species Achromobacter sp. 2789STDY5608621. The sequence goes on from NZ_CYTU01000025.1 coordinate 49,562, forward strand.
AGGTGCTTGTAGACGCCGTAGGTGGCATGCAGGCCGATGGAGCCGAGCAGCAGGGTGTAGCCGTCGGGGTCGGATTCGGCGACGAATTTGCCGCCGATGTGGCCGCCGGCGCCGGGCCGGTTCTCGACCACGACCGGCTGGTTGTAGAGCTGGCCCAGGTACTTGGCCAGCAGCCGCCCCTGGATGTCGGAGCTGCCGCCGGCGGTGAACGGCACGATGATCCGTAACGGGCGGTCCGGATAATTGGCCTGGGCCTGGGCGGCGAACGGCAGGGCCGCGCTCGCCAGGGTCAGGCAGAAGGCTTGCAGGACGCGGCGGCGCCAGGGATGGCTTGAACGCATGGTATTTCCCCTACAGCGGTTGGTGTTTCGGTGGGGTGCGGGAGCAGGAGCACCCGAGGAGCCACGAGTGTAGGAGTCGCTAAGTATTTGAAAAAATTCTTTTTTCGGCATAGTCTATGCAAGTTTGCTATACCCTGTGACCCCATGAGCCGACCGCTGAATTTCCGTCAGATCGAAGCCTTCCACGCGGTAATGCTGGCCGGCACCACCACCGGCGCGGCGCAGATGCTGCGCACCACGCAACCGTCGGTGAGCCGCCTGCTGGCGCAGGCGCAGCAGGCCAGCGGCCTGAAACTGTTCGACATGGAGCGCGGCCGCCTGCGGCCGACGCGCGAGGCCAAGGACCTGTTCGATACGGTCAAGCGGCACTTCGTCGGCCTGGAGCGCATCGAGGACCGCGTGGCCGCCATGCGCCGTAGCGGCAGCGGGGTGTTGCGGCTGGCCTGCACGCCGGCGCTGGGCCTTGGCATGCTGCCCGGCGCGGTCGAGGAATTCGCGCAGCGCTATCCCGACGTGCACATCAACATGCAGACCGTGGGCAGCCAGTATCTGCGCGAGGGGCTGCTGCACGGCACCTACGATGTGGTGGTGACGACCGTGCCGCTGGACGGCGCGCACCTGGCGCTGCAAAGCCTGCACGAAAGCGCGGCGGTCTGCGTGATGCGGCCGGACCATCCGCTGGCGGCGCTGCCGGCCATCGGCATCGCCGACCTCAACGAGCGCCGGCTGCTGGTGCTGAACGCCGACGATGACGTCTACCTGCAGTTGCGCGGCGCGATGCTGGCGCACCAGGTGCAGCCGGTGTCGGAAATCGAGACCACCTATTCATCGACGATCTGCGCGCTGGCCGCGGCCGGCACCGGCCTGGGGATCGTCAATCCGTATATCGCCGACGTCTTCGCGCAGCAGCTGGCGATACGTCCGTTCACGCCCAAGCTACCCGTGCGGGTCTGCATGGCCTATCCGGCGCAGACCGCGCCGTCGGTGGTGACCGAGGCCTTCGTCGACATCCTGACGCGGCGCTTCGGAGACATGGTCGAGTCCGTCTGAGACCGTCTCGACAGCCGCCGGGGAACGGCGGCGCCATCGGTGTTACTCAGCTTGCGGCGCGTATCGCGCCAGAAGAACAAGGAGACAGTCTTGATGCACGCCGCCACCCTTTCCGTTCCCGATGTCCGGAACCGCCCGCGCGCCGCGGGAGCGGCGCGATGACGCCGCGCGCGGGACGCACGCTGGGGCTGGAGATGGAAATGGCGGTGGCGCGGCGCGATACCGGCGCCAGCCACCCGGTGGGCGGCTACTTCGAGACCTTGGCCGCGATCAAGGCGGCGCGCGGCGAGGCGCCGGACCTGGCGCGCATCGGCGAGCGCATCGTCGGCGTGTCGGTGGCGGCCGGCGAGAGCGGCCTGGACAACGGCTTCAACCTGCTCGAGACCGCGTTCGCGCCGGTCTCGGAGGATGACGGCGGACTGGACGAACTGGCGCGGCGCGCCACGCGTGAACTGCATGACGCCAGCCGCGCGCTGGAAGCGGAAGGCGCGGTGCTGCTGAATGCGTCGGAGCATCCCGACTGCACCCTGGACCCGTCGTGGTACGCGACGGTGCACGTGCCGCGGCCGATCTACCGCGAGCTGGTGGGCCATCGTGAATGGCTGCACCGCGTGGGGATCGACGCCAAGGCGCAGAACAGCCCGTGCACGTCGGTGGACGTGACGCAAGCGGCGCGCGCGCTCAACGTGGTGCTGGCGCTGGCGCCGGCCAGCATCGCGATCTTCGCCAACAGCCCGCTGGAGAACGGCCGCGCGACCGGCCTGAAGGAGAACCGGCTGACGGTGTGGGACCGCATGTTCCGCCACTCGCGCTATGCCGGCGACTATCACCTGCAGCGCCTGCCCGAGCGGCCGTTCGTGGACCTGGGCGATTACTTCCGCTGGATGTTCGCGCCCGGCACCGCCAGCCGCTGCCTGCCGCTGGCGACGGACGATGGCTACAAGTCGGCCACCGGCGTGTACCTGCGCGGTTCGCCGTGCCTGTCGGCGTTCCTGGCGTCGGAGGGCTGGCCGGGCCGGCGCTCGGACACCGGCGAGGGCGTCACCATCGCGCCGCAGGGCGCGCATTTCGAGTATTCGCAGTTCGCGCATTTCCTCGATGCGCGCTGGCGCTACCGGCTGGCGACGCCGCCATCGCTGGAGGCGCTGCGTGAAGCCTGGCGGCGGCCGGGCGGCATCGAGGAGCTGTACGCGCAGCTGGGCGCCAGCGGCTACATCGAAGGCCGCGCGCCCGGCGCCGGCTTCGCCGATGCGCAACTGCTGCGCGAGGCGGGACGCGAGGTGGCGGCGACGCTGGTGATGGCGCCGTCGGCGCTGCAACTGGGATTGATGCGCAACCTGCCGCAAGCCGAGGATCTGTTGCGGTCATGGGGCTGGCTGCGGCTGCGTGCCATGCGCGCCGACGCCATGCGCGACGCGCTGCACGATCCCGCGGTGCATGCGCTGGCCGGCGAGGTGCTGGCGGTGGCCGCGGGCGGGCTGGCGCCGCACGAGCGCCATTGGCTCGGTTATGCGCGCTACGCGGTCGATGCGCGCAGCAGCGGCGCGGACCGCCTGCTGCGCCTGTGGCGCGAACTCGATGGCGATCCGCGCCGCCTGGCCAAGGTGTGCGAGGCCAGGGCAGTGGTGCCGCTCTGAATCGCCCGGCCGGCCCCGTGCGGGGCCGGCATCGTTCAGGCCAGTTGCGGCATCGGTCCCAGGCCGGGCGGCGGAACGTTGTCGACCAGCGCCAGCAGTTGGCGTTGCAGGCCATCGGGCGCGGCGCCGGTGCGCAGCGCCTGCTTTTCGCCGTCGGTCAGCAGGCCCGCCAGGTCCGCCAGGCTGTCGCATTCCATCGAGTAGGCCTGATGCGTGCGCACCGCGATCTGCTCCAGCGACTTCCAGGCCGACAGCATGTGGGCCTGGTGCTGGACCTCGTCGCTGATGTTCGAGGTCAGCGTGCTGATGCCGCCGTGGAACACCGGCAGCGCGTTCGGGCCGGCCGTCCAGATCTTCTGCTTGTCGGCGAAATCGGCGCCGGCCTGGTCGGGGTGGCTGGTGATCAGGTTGACGAAGAACGACTTGATCTTGCCCAGCACGCCCGGCGTCGGCGCCTGGGGCGGGCCGCCGTGCATGATCTGGTAGGCCTTGCCGTTTTCGTCGAAGGTCAGCAGCAGGGTGCGGGCCTGCGTCTGGCCGAGCGCGTCGCCGGTCAGGGCGGTGGGCACGCCCTGCGCGTCCTTCGGATGGGTGAAGACCTCGGACGGCATGTTGCTGCCGATGCCGCCATCGGCGTAGACCTTCTTGCCGCCGTCGGCCGTCTCCACCGACACCGCCTTGAACGCGATCGGGAACGACATCGACATGCGCGCGGCATAGGCGATCGGCATGTCCGGCGCGCTGTCGGCGTCGAAGTATTCCTCGACCTGATCGGTCTTGTTCCAACCGGTGAGCGTCAGCTGCTTGAACTTGTCGGGCGCCAGCGTGTTCAGCAGCTTCAGGTCGCCGAACGTGATCATGCTGTCCTTGTGTTCCTGCTCGAAGTCCGGCAGCTGCTGCAGGCGGCTGAGGCGTTCGAGCTGGCGGTCGCTCAGCTGGCCCTGGCCGGCGAGCGCGACCAGCTTGTCCTGGAACGCATGGGTGTTCCAGTGCGTCGTCAGGTAGTCGTGCACGCTGCGCGAGGTGGTCTGGTCGACTACCTTCAAGGAAGCGACGGCGGGCGCGAGGCCGCCTTCCATCTTCAGGTCGGGATAGATGCGCGCCAGGTCGCCGCCGCCCTTGAGCGCATCGAGCATGCCCGGGCGGAACAACGCGTCGGCCGGCCCCTGTTCGAACTGCGCCGCGCTCAGGCCCGCCGCCAGGCAGGTGGCGGTGAGGGCGCCGGCGGACGAGCCCGACAGGTGCTTGAGTCCGGCCAGCATGCCGGTCTTTTCCATCTGGTCCAGGCCGGCGCTGTAGCCGATGCCCTTGGCGCCGCCGCCGCGCAGCGCCATGTTCTCGAGCTGCGGCGCGGGGCGGATGACGACGTACTTGTCGCCGCGCGGGATGATCTGCGGGCGGGTGTCGGCCTGCGGCAGGTTGGACATGAGTTCCGAGCGCGCCGCATCCACCTTGAGCCGGTCCAGCGCCATGGCGGCGGATTTGCCGGCCGACTTCATGGCGCTGGCGAAGTCCTTGCCGTCGACCGAGCCGTCCTGCTTGCGCGGCAGCGCGTCGAAGGAGCGCTGGACGATGGACTCGAAGCGCGTCTGCACGTCGCCGGCGAAGCTCTCGATGCCCTTGGGGCCCATCATGTTGGCGAGCGCGCTGGTCTCCTGCATGAAGTACTGCTCGAACGAGCGCTTGGCCGCGTCGACGTGGGCGGCGTTGGTGTCGGGCGTGACGAACAGGCCCTTGAGCTGGCCCAGCAAAGAGGTCGGCGCCTGTGCCGGCGGTTGCCAGACGGAGGCGGCGGCGCTGTTCTGGATGGCGCTGGAGATACCGTTCATACCAGCGCTCCCGGCGCGGCGGCGCCCGTGGCGGCGGCCGCCACGCCAAAGGAAATCTGCGCGCCTTCCAGCGCCAGGTCGCGCACCAGCGCGCGCGTGTCTTGCGCCTGCGCCAGCTGGTATTGCAGCCAGCGCGGCCAGGTGTCGTCGTCCAGGCGCTCGAGCGCGATGCGGCCGCTGCCCGTCACGAACTGGCGGCTGTCCAGTCCGACCACGTAGGCGTGGCCGCGCAGCGCGTTCTGGTTGATGAGCAGCGCGCTCTTGATGACGGCGCGGCGCAGGCTGCCCTGCAGCGCGGCGGCGTCGTGCAGGAAGAAATCGATCAGCAGCCGCCGGTTGTCGGGGTGCAGCGTAACGCGGCCGGGCAGGTCGTCGAACAACAGATCGAACTGGCGCGCGCCGCTGGGCAGCGTGTCCAGCCCGCAGGCCAGCGCGAGCCGCGCCAGGTCGCGCTCGGCCTGGCGCGCATCGCCTTGCGGGCCGCGCGGCAGCGCCGCGGGCGGCGTGGCGTCGGGGTGGGGGCCGGCCAGGCGGTCGAGTTCCCGCAGCAGCGTGTCGGCGATGTCGTGCAGGGCCTGGGCGTCGCAGGCCGCGTACAGCGGCAGGCTCAGGCTCGGCCCCAGCTCGGGCGAGATGCCGCCGATCAGGCCCGCGCCCAGGCGCGTATCGAAGCCGCGGCGCAGCAGCGCTTCGCCCTGCGGGTCGTCGAAGCCGGGCGCGTCGTTGAAGGCGTGACGCCAGGCGGTGAGCACCACGCTGCCGTCGTGCGCGTTGCGCGCCATGCCCAGTTGATGATGGTCGTCCAGCGGGACGGCCCATTGCGCGGGCTGTTCGGTGTCGCCGGTATGGAAATGCGCCTGCGCGTACTGTGCGGCGGCCTGCGCGATGTCGGAGAGGGAGTTGAACGCCATGGAAAGCTCGCGGAGTGGGAATCACCCCTTGAGTAACAGCAGCATGCCTTCCGGTTCCCTGCCGGGGCCTGGGATTCGCGCGGCGCGGGTGCCATAATGTGGCCTCGTCCATCTCGCGCTGCGGGCGGCCGCGCCCGTTCGCGCCCGCATCGCCACTTTCGTTACCGTGTCAGACCCTCATTTCGCCCAGGTGCTTTCCGAACTCGGCCAGGCGCTGGGCATTCCCGCGCTGGCGCCCGCCGAGGGCGGGCTGTGCCAACTGGCATTCGATGGCCGCCATCTGGTGCAGCTGATGGCGCATGGCGCGCGCGGCCAGATCCTGCTGTCCTGCGCGGTGGGCGGGGGCAAGATGGATGGCGCGCTGGCGTTGCTGGCCGCGCAGGGCAACTTCCTGCAGGCGGGCGGTGGCGTGGTGGCGTGCGCGGCCCCGGATGGCCGCATGCATCTGCAGCTGGGCGTGGCGCGCGAACAATGCGGCGCGGACGCGCTGCTGGCCGCGATCGACGCGCTGCTCAACCAGGTCGAGGCCTGGGAGAAACGCGCCGCGCGCGCGGAGCCGGGCGCGGACGCGCCGTGGCGCAATCCCGCCTTCATGATGCAGTCGGTCTGACCCCGCGCGGGGGAGGCCGGCTCAGCTGGCTTTCTGGATCACGCCCTTGAGCGAGTCCGCGATCTGCTTGGTGATCGTGCTCTGGATCTCGATCAGCATGGTCCACTGTTGCACCTGTTGCTGCATCTTCAGCATGTCCGCTTGCGACACGCTGCCGTCGGCGTTGGTGCGCAGGTTGGACAGCGTCGTCTGCAGGTTGCTTTCCTGCGAACGGATGCTGTCGTAGATCGTGCTGTTCACGCTGTTGAAATTCAGGCCGGACGAGCCGGTCAAACCGTTCAAAGCCATGGTGCGTCTCCTAGCGATTCAGGGGAGAAAAAGCGGCGGGCGGCGCGTCGGCGCCATCCCGGGGATCAAGCGGCAGCGCGGCCAGCACCTCGCGCGCGGCGGCGGCAGCCTGCGCCACCGCCTGGTATTGCTGGAAAGCCACCGGCACCAGGCCCGAGTCCAGGCGCTGGTTGGCGCCTTGCTCCAGTTCGGCGAGGCGCTGTGCCAGTTCGGCGCGCAACGCGGCGCCGCCGGGGGCGGCCAGGCGTTGTTCCAGTTCGGTCAGGGCGGTCGGATCGGTCATGGTGTCAGGGGATCTGGGTGAGTGGTCAGCGCGTCACGATGGCGGCGCGCGGGCCTTCGAAAATGATGCGGGTGTTTTCCACGGAGACCAGGCGGTACTTGCGGTAGACGCCGCCCACCAGCAGCTTGCTGCCGTCCTCGAGCACGATGAAGGGCTGCGGCCCGCCGACCACGCTGCGGATCACGAATGGCACGCTGTCGGCCGCTGGCGAAGCGCTGGCCGCGGCCAGCCGGGCGACGCCGAGGTGGTTCTGGTTGAACTCGTTCAGCACGTCCTGCAGGCGCGCCTGCTGGTCGTCGTCGAGCGCACCCGCGGCGATCTCCAGGTGATCGGGTTTCCAGGCGAGGGTGACGCCGGACAGGCCCGCGTCCACCAGCTGGCTGGACAGGGTGTCGCTCAGCTGCTGCGTCAGCGCGATGGCGTTGCCCAGCACCGTCATGCCGGGCAGTTGCGCGCGCAGCGCATCCAGCGCCGAGGCGCGCTCGCGCGCGCTGCTGGCGATGCCGACGACGTTCAGGCGGCCATCGCCCTCGTAGCGCGGTTCGTAGCGCACGTTGAAGGCGCGCAGCGCGGCGCGGGCGGTGCGCACCACCTCGTCTTCGTTGCTGATGCGCATGGCGGGCATGGGCCAGATCTGCGACAGCGCCGACGCCACGGCGTCCTGCTCGGCGGCGTTGCGCACCCAGCCGGACACCGTCACCACGCCATCGCGCGCCATCGAGACGTGCAGGCGCGAGGTCAGGCCCATGCGCTCGAACACCGCGGAGATCTGCCCCACGGATTTTTCCGCGGCGGCCAGGCGCGGGTCGACCTGCGGCGCGCGGCTGGCGGTCGATTGCGGCATCAGGGTCAGGACGATGGCGACGACGATGGTGAGCACTACCGCGCCCAGGCCCAGCGCCATGGGCCAGGAGTCGCGCTTGCGGCGCCGGCCCTGCGCGGGCGGCAGCGGCAGGCGCCGTTCCAGCTGGCGGTCTTCGTCGCTTGGCGCCGGCGCGACGGCGGGCGTTGCTTCGGGCGCCGCTGCCGGTTCGACCGCCGCGCGCGCTAGCGCGTCGTTGGCCGCATCGGGCGCGTGGGTCCAGGGGTCGCCGCGGCGGGCCACGGTGATCCAGACCGGGCCGAGCGGCACCGGCCGGTTGAACGGCGTGCCGGGCTGCGGGTTGGGCGCGGCATCGTCCAGCGCCAGGTCCCAGCCGCCCTCGCCGATGCGCACGCGCGCGGCGCGCGGGCCCACGCCGTCGTCGGCCAGCACGATGTCGCAGGCCGGGTCGGCGCCCAGCACCGCGCCGTCCGCGACCTGGCAGCGCGCATCGCGATGCAGGCCGGACAGCACGCGCAGTTCCAGCGCTTCGCTCATGAGGGGGCTCCGGTTGCGGGCGTGTTCACAGGTCCACCCTGGCCAGCGGCTGTACGTTGATTTCCTGGGTCAGCTCCTGGTAGGACAGCACCGGCAGCTCGTACAGGTCCTGCTCGATCATCTTGCGCAGGTAGCGGCGGATGTCCATCGAGGTCAGCAGCACCGGCTTCTGCGCCGCGGCGGTCAGGTCGCCGGTGGCGCGCTTGATGTTGTCCACCAGCTTGCGCGAGGCGTTGGGGTCGAGCGCCAGGTAGCTGCCCGCCGAGGTCTGGCGGATGGCGCCGCGCACCGTCTCTTCGACGTTGGGCGCCAGCAGATAGGCGGGCAGGATGTTCTGGCCGCTGGAATACTTGTAGCTGATGTGGCGCTTGAGCGAGACCCGCACGTACTCGGTCAGCAGCACCGAGTCCTTTTCCTTCTGGCCCCATTCGATCAGCGCTTCCAGCACGGCGCGCAGGTTGCGCACCGAGATGTCCTCGGACACCAGCCGCTGCAGGATCTCGGCGATCTTCTGCACCGGCATGACGCGCAGCGCTTCCTTGACCAGGTCGGGGAAGCGGTCTTCCATCGCCGTCAGCAGGAAGCGGGTTTCCTGGATGCCGATGAAGTCCGATGAGTATTTCTTCAGCACGAAGGCCAGATGCCAGGTCAGCACCTGGTGCGGGTCCAGGAACGGGATGCCGGCGGCCGACAGGGTCGGCGCCAGGCTCGCCTCGACCCACAGCGTGGGCATGTTGGGCAGGAAGCGCTTGTCGGTTTCGTAGGGCACCTGCAGCGCCTGCAGGTTCTGCTCGGTATCGCGCACCAGCACCGCGCCGGGCCGCAGCTTGCCCTGCGACACCGGCACTTCGGACAGCAGGATGTTGTACGTGTCCGTCGGCAGGGCGTCGTTGAAGCGCAGCTGGATGCCGGGGAACGGCACGCCCAGGTCGAAGTAGAGCGCGCGGCGGATCTTCAGCAGCTCGTCGTTCAGTTCGTCGGCATCGAAGCTGCGTTGCAGCGCGGCGGCCACGTCGATCATCAGCGGCAGGGTGGGCGCGAATTCGGCGCTGCCGTCGGCGCGCGGCCTGGCCTGCGGTTTCTGGCCGTCGGCCGCCAGCGCCGGGATCTCGGTGATCTCGCCCGTCTTTTCGTCCACCACCTTGCGCGTGCCGCGCAGCAGCACGAAGCCGATGGTGCCCACCACCGCGGCCAGCGCCAGGAAGGTCAGGGTCGGCATGCCCGGGATCAGGCCCATGCCGACCGCGATGGCGGCGGCGATCAAGAGCGCGCGCGGCTGCGCCAGCACCTGGGCGCCGATGTCCTTGCCGACGTTGGAGGGGCCGTCGCCGGTCTGCACCCGGGTCACGATGATGCCGGCGCAGATGGCGATGAAGAGCGCCGGGATCTGCGCGATGAGGCCGTCGCCGATCGTCAGGATCGAGTACACCTGCACGGCTTCGCCGGCGGTCAGGCCGCGCTGCATGGTGCCGATCAGGATGCCGCCGAGCAGGTTGACCGCGACGATGATGAGTCCGGCGATGGCGTCGCCCTTGACGAACTTCATGGCGCCGTCCATGGCGCCGTAGAGCTGGCTTTCCTTTTCGACCACCGAGCGGCGTTTGCGCGCCTCGTCCATGTCGATGGTGCCGGCGCGCAGGTCGGCGTCGATCGACATCTGCTTGCCGGGCATGGCGTCCAGCGAGAAGCGCGCCGCCACTTCGGCCACCCGCTCGGCGCCCTTGGTGATGACCACGAACTGCACGATGGTGAGGATCAGGAACACCACCAGGCCGACGATCAGGTTGCCGCCGACCACGAAGTTGCCGAAGGTCTCGATGATGTGGCCGGCGTCGCCCTGCAGCAGGATCAGGCGGGTGGTGGCGATCGAGATGCCCAGGCGGAACAGCGTGGTGACCAGCAGCACCGACGGGAACGACGAGAACGCCAGCGGCGACGGCAGGTACATGGCCACCATCAGCAGGATCGCCGACAGCGTCATGTTGGCGCCGATCAGCACGTCGACCAGGGTCGTCGGCAGCGGCAGGATCATCATGAAGATGATCGAGACGATCAGGACCGCCAGGACGATATCGTTGCGGCTGGTGGCGGCGGCGACGACGCGGTTCAGGGCTTGCATGGGGCGGCTCAAGTCGTTTCTGCTTCGGTGGGCGCGGCCGCCGCGGCGGGGCGCAGGGCAACGTAGGCGCGCATGGCCGCGGCGGCCTCGTCGCGACGCTCCAGGGCCAGCAGGGCCTGCGAGCGGATCAGGTGGAAGGGCGCGTCGACGCCGCCCTGCATGGCCAGCTGGTCCAGTGTCGACAGGGCCGCGTCGGGCTTGCCGGCGCGCAGTTGCGCCAGCGCCAGCGTGGCGAGCTGGCGAGGGTCGGCCAGCCCCAGCGTGCGCAGCGCGTTCAGCACCACGGCGGTCTTTTCGGGGCGGTTGTTTTCCAGGTAGACATAGGCCAGCAGGCTGAGCAGCTCGCGGGCGTCGGGCGTCAGGGGCATGGCGGCGGTCATCCCTGGTACAGCGCGCTGCGGTACATGGCGACCAGCTCGCGCAGGCCGGCCTCGTCCTTGAGCAGCCGCACCGCGCGGTTCAGCGCGCGGGCGTCCTCGGGATTGCGGTCCTGGCTCTGCTCGGCCGCGGCGGACAGGCCATCCAGCGTCGCCTGCAGGGCCTGGGCGAACTTGCCGGGCAGCAGCAGGTCGCGGTTGGCGACCGTGGGGCGCAGCTGGCTGTCGAGGTAGCGGTCGATGTTCGGCGTGTCGAGCAGCTGGGCCAGCTGCGCCTTGACGCCGTCGGCCGGCGGCGCCAGTTCCTGGCGTTCGGGCAGGTGCTGGCCGGCGGCCTCGCGGCCGGCGTAGGTGATGCCGTCCAGGCCCCGGTCGAAGGCGAAGCCGCTGATGCGCATATCGGACATGGTGTGAGGGTCTCCGTTCCGGGGTCAGTCGGCGCGCGCGTCGTCGAGCCAGCGCGCCAGCGTGTCCGCCGCGCGCCGCAGCGCGGCGGCGTCGGCCTGGTCGGCGGGCAGGCGGGTCAGCGCCAGCAGCCGGGGAATGCCGTCCTGGTCGCGCAGGGCGGCCTGCACCGGATAGCCGGCCAGGCGCGAATGGTGCGCCCGCCGCCAGGCCTGCAGCAGGCGCGTCGGGGCGTCGTAGGGCACCGGATCCGAGACGTAGACCAGCACCTCGGTGTCGGCCGCCTCGATGGCGACCCGACGGCCCGAGTCCAGCTGCAGCGCCAGGTTGCCGCCGTGCCCCAGGGCCAGCCGGTCCAGGCCGATGGTCTCGCCGAAGGCGCCCAGGGCGCGATCCAGGCTGTTCATTCGTATTCCTCGTCGATGGCCGCATCCAGGGCCAGTTGCGCCGCGCCCAGGACGGACTGGCGGGCATCCGCGTCGGGGTACATCGGCAGCGGCAGGTCCTTGAGCACCGCGCGCACGCCGCCCAGGAAGGTGATGCGCGCGGCGACGCTGTCGGCGCCGTGGCTGGCCGCCAGGGCCGCGAAGCGCGATTCGGAGATCCACTTCTCGTTGCTGACGTTGACCAGGTCGCGCATCAGTTGATCGGCCGCCAACGGCTTGCCGTGTTCCCGCGCCATCTTGTCGCCCAGTTCGCCGCAGCCATCCAGCACGGTGACCGCCACGCCCAGCTGATACAGATCCTGCATCAGCGCCTGCAGCCGGTCCGGGCTGGTGGATGGGCGCGCCGCCGCCAGGTCCTGGCCGAGCGCCTGGATCAGCTGCTGCAGGCCGCGGCCGACGTCCTTGCCGCCGAAGCGCTCCAGCGCCAGCGCCAGGGTCTTGGCCAGCGACGCTTCGCCCAGCACCACGTCCTGGTAGGTGCGCTGGAAGTCGGCCACGCCGCGGGCGTCGCCGGCATAGCCTGCGGCCGCGCCGATGGTGTTCAGGCTGGCGCGTATCTGCGGGCCGCTTTCCAGCTCCAGGTCGGCCAGCGCTTCGCGCAGGCCGTCCAGCACGTCCTCGGGGGCGCCGTCGCGTTCGCCCTGGCGCAGCGCGTACTGCAGGCCGAGGTACTGGCCGGCGGCATCGCCGAAGGCGCGGGCGGCGGCCTGGCGCGGATCGGCGCCGCCGGCCAGCAGGTGGCGCGCCAGTTCGATCAGCTTTTCCTGGGCGTCGGCGTCGTGCGACTCGGCCAGGTAGGCCACGATGGCCTCGGCGCTGAGCAGCTGCAGCGGGGCGTCGCGGCCGATCTTGCGTTCGGCGTGGTGCTTGTCCTCGGTCTTCTCGGCCATGTGCAGGCTGAGTTCCTCGGCCGAATCCGCCAGCGAGATCTCGCCATCCACCGCCACGGCGGCCTGGCCCAGCATCGTGCCGACCTGCTGCTGGCCGCTCTGGGGGGCGGCTTGCGAGGTCGTGGACGAGAAAGCGGAAGGGGGCAGGCCGGCGTCGATACGGTTCATGAAGGCGCGAGGAACGGCGGACGAAGGCCGCGCACAGTCAGGGGTAGTAACGGTTGGGCGGGGAAAGTTCCATCTTCTTTGCATGGAACCCTGACGCGGCGTCGGTGACGAACGGCGGCCTGGCCAGCCAGGATCGGGGACAGCGCCGGGAAGCATGAAATTCGAGGGTTTACCCGGATTCATTGCGATGCCTGGCGCGGTCGCGCCGGAAAAAAGTTTCCGGCGGGATGGAACTCTCCGGGCGGGCCTGTCACTTACCGGGGGACAGGAAACCACAACGCCGCGTCGCTTCGCGGCGGATCTCATCGGGTACAGGAGAACGAGCATGTCAACCATCAATGCAAACGGCGGCGTCGGCGCCATATCGCTGCAGAACCTCCAGTCCATGGACATCGAAACCGCGCTGATGGCGGTGCAGAGCGAACGCACCAAGCTGCTGGATACCCAGTTGCAGGCGCAGATCCAGGAAGTGCAGAACCGCAACGAAATGATCGGCAAGCTCAACAACGTGCTGAACGCCCTGAACGCGGCGGCGGGCCAGTTCAAGGCAGGCGCGTCCGGCACCGACAAGATTCCCGACTGGAACAACGACAAGGTCAAGGCGATCGAGATTCCGCTGAACGATGCCATCAAGGCGGCCGGCCTGGGCGACCTGGGCTTCACGGCGCGCCAGGGGCGGATCAGCAACCCCTCGGATCCGATGGGCACGGTATTGCCGGCGGCGACCAACATCATGCAAGGCGCCACCACCAAGGGCGAGGTCGACGCCGCCATCAACAAGGTCAAGGGCATGATCGACGCGGCCGGCAACAGCCAGCAGATGGACATGCTGCGCCTGCAGAGCTTGACCAACAAGCGCAACGAGGCCTTCGACGTCATGACCAACTTCGTCAAGAAGATGCAGGAAAGCCGGTCGTCGATCATCGGCAACATGCGCTGATCACGCCTCCCACCGACAGACGGAATCCATCATGGCGAATACGAAAGACATCGAGCAACTGATGCGCGAAGCGGACGACCTCACGGCGACGGCACGGCAGGCGCTGGGCGCGTCCGACGAGTTCTACCGGGACCAGGGCCTGGACGCGGACAAGGTCCGGACGGTGCTGGCCGGCCTGCTGGACGACAAGGGCCAGGCCCAGGCCCTGACCCAGTTCGAGCAGGACATGGCCGAGGTCGAGCGCGAGACGGCCGAGGAAGCGGCGCGGGCCAGTTTCGCCGCGCCCCAGCGTGGCGGCGCGGTCAAGAAGCCGCGCTTGATGGTCTGAGCGCGGGCGACAGGGAGAGAGGCCATGAATCAGCGGGAACAGCCGGATGGCGGCGCGCGGGACTTGCAGGCCGCCGCCGAGGATCTGTCCGCGATGCTCAGACTGGGCGGCACGCTGGGATCCGGCATGGGCGTCACCGAGGCGGAATGCGATGCCTTGTACCAGCTGGGGCACGGACTGTATGAGCAAGGCCGTTACAGCGATGCCTTCAAGGCCTTTTCCATGCTGGTCATCTATGACCACCTGGAACCGCGCTACCTGATGGCGTTGGGCGGGGCGCAGCAGATGCTGTCCCGCTACCAGGATGCCCTGCTGCAGTACGGCGCGGCCGCATTGATCCGGCTGGACGATCCGCGCCCGGTGTTTCACAGCGCGGAATGCCTGATCGCGATGGGACAGTTGCCGGAAGCGGTCGAGTCGCTCGATCTGGCGCTGACGTTGTGCGAGGACGAGACGCACGCCGCGTTGCGCGCGCGGGCCGAGGCGCTGCGGCAGGCGCTGCAAACGAAAATGCAATAGGCGGGAACGCACCATGACGATTTCAGGAACCACTCCCAACAGCGGCAACCTTCCCCTGGCCATGCCGGATGCCGGCGCGGCGGCGCCCGCGGCGGCCGCCAATCCGGCTGCCGCCATCCTCATGCTGGACGCGGCGGCGCAGATCAAGCAGGGCAACCCCGCGGACACTCTGTCGGCCTTGCTGCCGGCGCCGTCGATCGCGGCGGGTGGCGCGCAGGCGGCCGATGTCACCAAGGCCCTGGCGCAGCTGGGGATGACGGATGTGGCCGGCGATATCTATGCGGTGATGGCGCTGTTCCAGAAGATCGCCCAGGAGCAGCGCAATGCGGCGCGGGAAGTCCGCGGCGCCGAGATGCAGGCGCAGATCGCGGACCTGAAAGGCGCCGCGCAGGAGATCCGCAACGCCGCGCAGGAGCGCATGGTGGGCGCCATCGCGGCCGGCGCGATGCAGATCGCGGGCGGCGTGGCGCAGATCGCGGGCGGCGCGAAAGCGATGGGCATGGGGCTGAAGGGCGCGGGCCAGACCATCCAGAGCGGCGAAAAGACGATGGAGGCCGCCAAGAGCGCCGGTTCGTCTGACCTGCAGGCCCAGGCCAGGATGCAGGATCTCCAGGGGCAGGCCAAGGTGCTCGACGGCATGGCGCAGCAGTCGACCACCCGGGGCCAGTTCGCCAGCGCCGCGGGGCAGGGCGCCAGCGGCATCGCCGGGGGCATCGGCGGCATCATCAACGCGGCGCAGGAGCGCAAGGCCGCCGAGCATGACGCCACCAAGGCCGAACTGGAAGCGTCCTCCAAGGTGCACGAGTCGGCCGTGCAGCAGGCCAATGAACTGATGCAGCAGATGATGGACGTCATCCGCGATGTGCGCGACAAGCTCGGCTCGATCGAACAGTCACGCGTGGAAACCAACCGGGGCATCGCCCGCAACATCTGATGCGGAATGCGGCCGGGCGCCTGGCGCCCGGGCATTCCAGGGAGTGAATCATGAGCGCGATCAGTTCGAATCCAATGCCGCCGGGCGGCGGCATGCCGCTGCCATTGACCGAGTCCGCCACGACGGGCGCGTCCGCGCCTGTCACCAATCCGGACCTGCTCAAGGAATTGGCCGACATGGCGGCCTCGCTGGCGGCGGCCAAGGGCGGGGCGGACGCCGGGGACGGCGTCAGCAATGGCAAGGGTGCGCCAGCGCTGGATGCGCCGGCCACTGCGCTGTCGGCCGGCGACCTGCTGGATCTGCTGCGGACCATGCGCAGCAAGTCCCAGGATGCGCAGCTGACCGCGGCCAAGGAAAGCCTGGAGACGGCGCGGGTGAACGCGCAGAAGAACAATGAGCACCAGGCCGAGAAGATCAAGGAATGGGTCGACAAATGCAAGGAAGCCGATAGCAAGGGCATCCTGGGCAAGATATTCGGCTGGATCGGCAAGATCGTGGCGGTGATCGCCTCCGCGATCGCGGTGGCGGTGGCGGCCGTGGCGACCGTGGCGTCGGCGGGCGCGGCGGCGCCGATGCTGGCGCTGGCGACCCTGGCCCTGGTGGGCACCACGATCTCGCTGGCGGACCAGATATCCCAGGAATGCGGCGGGCCGCAGATCAGCATCGGCAACCTGCTGGGCACCATGGCCTCGAAGTTCCTGGAGGCTTGCGGCGTCGACAAGGAAACCGCGGGCAAGATCGGCAAGGTCATGGCGGGCGTGGCGGCGCTTGCCATGCCGGTGGCGCTGTTGATCGAGCCGCAGCTGCTGGGCACGCTGGCGACCGGGGTCTGCGAACTCGCGGGGGCGGACCCCAAGACCACGGCCATCGTCGGCATGGCGATCGGCATGGCCGCGGCGGTCACGGTCGGCATCATCACCGCCGTGGCGTCCGGAGGCGGCTCGGCCGTGTCCTCCGCCGTCAAGGTGACCAACAACATCGTCTCGGGGGCCGCGCAGGTGGCGCAAGGCGTGGCCAGCGTCGGCACGGGGGCGGTCAACATCGCCGTGGCCAAGGACAAGCGGGATGCCGAGAACATCCTGGCGTCCAAGAAGGAACTGGACGCCATGCTGGTGAAGCTGCAACAGCAAATGGATGAAAGCCGCGAAGAGATCAAGAAGGTCATGCAGCAGATCGAGGATGGCATCCAGGCGGTGAGCCAGATGATCAACGGCGCCGCCGACAGCATGGCGCAGATCACCGCCAACATCGGCAAGCGCAGCACGGTCTGAACACCCGCAACCAGGACGAATTACATGACACAACCCGCACCTATCGGCCGCTCGCCACTGGGCCAACAGGTCTACGACGGCCTGGCCAGCCTGCCGTCGGCCAAACGCTTCACGGCGGAGCAGCTCGAAGTGATCTATGCGCTGGCCTACGCCCACGTGGCGCAAGGCCAGTACGCCCAGGCCCTGCCGATCTTCGCCTTCCTGTCGCAGTATGGGCCGACGCGCCGGCACTACCTGTACGGACTGGCGCTGTGCCTGCAGATGGCCGGCCGCTACGACGAGGCGCTGAACATCAACGCGCTGTGCGCCACCCTGTTTCCCGAGTCCGCCCTGCCCACGCTGCGCACCGCCGAATGCCAGATGGCGGCGGGGCAGGTCGAGGAAGCCCGCGCGACCCTGGGCATGCTGACGCGGTATGCCCGCGCCGGCGGCGAGGCGGAAATCGGCAACCGCGCCCAGGCCCTGCTGGATCTGATGGCGCATTGAGACGAACCATGCATCCCTATGAATAGCGTATCTGGCGCGCCCGGTCGGGGCGCCGTTTCCACAGCCGCCTCCACCGAGGCGGCTTTTGTGCTTGAGGCGGACGACGCCAAGCTGCTGACCGAGGTGGGCTTTGTCGCCGCCGCCCGCGGTGACGTGGCACGCGCGGACCTCATCTTTGGCGCCTTGCGCATGCTGCGTCCCGGCCAGGCCTATCCGCTGGTCGGACTGGCCGTGGCGCGGTTGAATGCCGGCCAGGCGGGGGAGGCGGTCACGCTGCTGGAGCAGGCCTGTCGGGGCAACATCGATGACCGGGAACTGCTGCAGGCATGGCGCGGCTTTGCCCTGCAATTGGACGGCAAGGCCGCGCAAAGCATGCGCGTGCTGAGCGAAGCGGCGCAAGGCCATGGGCCTGGCGCCCGGCTGGCGCGGGGACTGCTGGGCCAGGCCGGCGACACCGACGACGCCGGCAGTGATGCGGGCATCGACCTACAACGGAGTTAGGAATCATGGAAATCGCCGCTCTTTCGGCTGCAATCGCCCCTCTTCAGAGTGTGCCGACGGCGCAGCCGGATCAATTGGCCATGGCGCGCTTCAATGCCATCATGGCCGCGCCCGAGGCCGGCGCGCCCGCGCTCACCGGCCTGCAGTCCGCGCTGCAATCGGCCTTCACGCCCGCGGTCGACGCCGCCCCGGCCACGCTCGGCAACCAGATCCTGGCCAGCCTGCGCAACACCACCACCGAGTACTCGGAGAAGTGGCAGAACATCTCGGGCCGCCTGGACGCCATGTCGTCGCAGCCGGCCATCGCCGACATGCTGCGGCTGCAGGCCGATCTGGTGCAGGTGTCGGTGCAGTACGAGCTGGTCGGCAAGGCCGTCTCGCGCACCACGCAGAACATCGATTCGCTCGTCAGGATGTCCTAATGCACGCCGTCGCGACACCGTCTTTTCCCCTTGCGGGAACCCGCCGCGTTTCGCCGCTGGGACGCCTGCGCTGGCTGATGCTGGGCCTGGCGCTGCTGCTGGCCGCGTGCGGCTCGCGGGTGGAGCTGTTTTCCGCCGCCAACGAGAGCGAGGCCAACGAGGTGCTGTCGGTGCTGCTGGATGCCGGCATCGCCGCGCAGAAGGCCACCACCAAGACCGGGGTGGCCGTGTCGGTGGACGGCCAGCAGGTGGCGCGCGCGCTCGACATCCTGCGCGCCCGCGGCCTGCCGCGCGAGCGCTTCGACGGCATGGGGCAGATCTTCCGCAAGGAAGGCCTGGTGTCGTCGCCGCTGGAAGAGCGCGCCCGGTATATCTACGCGCTGTCGCAGGAACTCACCAACACCCTGTCGCAGATGGATGGCGTGCTGGCCGCGCGGGTGCACGTGGTGCTGCCCGAACGCGGCGGCGTGGGCGAGAACACCACGCCGTCGACCGCGGCGGTGTTCATCAAGCACCAGGCCGGCTATAACCTGGACGCGCTGCAGCCGCAGATCCGCAAGCTGGTCACGCACGCGATTCCCGGATTGACCGAGGACCGCGTGTCGATCGCGCTGGTGTCGGCGCAGCCCGCCGCCGCGGCCTCTGCCGCCGGCCAGGCCACGCGGCAGGTGCTGGGCATCGAGGTGGGCGAGGGCTCGTCGGTCACGCTGCTGGCGTGGCTGGCGCTGCTGATCCTGCTGGTGCTGGGCCTGGCCGGCGCGTTGGCCTACGTGCTGTGGCGCTACGGCGTGCCGGGCCGCGCCCGGCCCGAGCGCCGCGAACCCGTGTCCGAGGCCCGCTGACGATGACACCCGCATCGGCGGCGCTGGACCGCAGGCTGGTTGAATTCAACCAGCTGCCCAGCCGCACGCTGCACCCGAGCCGCCACGCGGCCTATGCGCCGCCGGCCGCGCTGGCGGCGATTGCCGCCGCGCCCGGACTGGCGCCGGCATGGCACCGGCATTGGTCGCGCGAGATCCTGGACGCGCTGGGCCTGTGGCAACGCCCGGTGACCGATCCGGACCGCCCCGAACTGGCGCTGGCGCTGCTGGCGCCGGACGCGCTGGCGCAGTGCGCCCGCCGGCTGGGCGCGGTGCTGTGCGGTCCGCGGCTGCGCCGCGCCATCGCCGGCGACGAGGTGCGGGCGCTGATCGCGCATCTGGGCGCGGACCTGCTGGATTTCACCCGCCGCACGGCCGCGGGCCTGCACGACGGCCTGGCCGACAGCGCGGCCTGGACGCTGGCCGAAACCACCGCCGCGGTGGACACGCTGGGCCTGGGCGCGCTGCGCGCGGCCCTGAGCGGCGCCGGTCCCGAACTCGCGCAACGCGCCGAACTGAAATTGCCCGACCTGCCCGCGCCGTCCGCGCCCCTGCCCGCACCGCAGGCGCTGGCGCTGGGCCTGTCGCTACTGAAGAAAACGGAGCCCGCATGGCTTTCCTCATTCCCCGCGATCCGCTGACGCCGCGCGCCGCGGCCGGCCGCATCGATCCCGCCGCGCGCGTGCTGCGCGGCGCCGAGCTGGCGGCGTGGGCCGACGCCGAACAGTTGCTGGCGCAGGCGCGGGCGCGGGCCGACGAGATCGTCGGCGGCGCCCAGGCGGCGTTCGAGGCCGAGCGTCAGCGCGGCTACGAAGAGGGCCGCGAAGCGGCGCTGCTGGACCAGGCCGAGAAGATGATCGAGACCGTCGGCCGCACGGTCGAGTACTTCGCCGGCGTCGAGAACGAAATGGTGGAACTGGTGATGTCGGCCGTGCGCAAGGTGGTCGATGGCTTCGACGACCGCGAGAAGGTCATGGTGGTGGTGCGTAACGCCCTGGCGGTGGTGCGCAACCAGAAGCAGATGACCCTGCGGCTGAATCCGGCCGAAGTCGATACGGTGCGTGAGCAGATCAACGACCTGCTGGCCGCCTATCCCGGCGTGGGCTATCTCGACATCCTGGCCGATGGCCGGCTGGCGCGCGGCGCCTGCATCCTCGAAAGCGAGATCGGCATGGTCGAGGCCAGCCTGGAAGGGCAGATCCAGGCGTTGCGCCAGGCCTTCCAGCGCACCTTGGGAAGCCGGGTATAGCGATGCGCCAGTTCGACTACATCTCCGAAATGATGGAGCTGGCGCTGCAGGACACGCCGACGCTGCGCATCAAGGGCCGCGTGACCCAGGTGATCGGCACCATCATCAAGGCGGTGGTGCCGTCGGTGAAGGTGGGCGAGGTCTGCATCCTGCGCAATCCGGGCGAGAACTTCGAGATGAAGGGCGAGGTGGTGGGCTTCGCGCGCGACGCCGCGCTGCTCACGCCGATTGGCGACATGTACGGCATCTCCACCGCCACCGAGGTCATCCCCACCGGCCGGGCCCACATGGTGCCCGTGGGCCCGGGGCTGCTGGGCCGGGTGCTGGACGGGCTGGGCCGGCCGCTGGACGAGGCCGAGCTGGGGCCGCTGGAGGCCAGCAAGTTCTACCCCGTGTTCGCCGAGGCGCCGGACCCGCTCAAGCGCCGCATCATCTCGCAGCCGCTGGAGCTGGGCGTGCGCGCGCTGGACAGCGTGCTGACCTGCGGCGAAGGCCAGCGCATGGGCATCTTCGCGGCCGCGGGCGGCGGCAAGTCGACCCTGATGGGCATGCTGGTCAAGGGTGCGGCGGTGGACGTGACCGTGGTGGCGCTGATCGGCGAGCGCGGTCGCGAGGTGCGCGAATTCCTGGAACACGAACTGGGCCGCGAGGGCCGGCGCAAGAGCGTGATCGTCTGCGCCACCAGCGACAAGTCGTCGATGGAGCGCGCCAAGGCCGCCTACGTGGCCACGGCCATCGCCGAGTATTTCCGCGATCAGGGCAAGCGCGTGCTGTTCCTGATGGACTCGGTGACGCGCTTTGCCCGCGCCCAGCGCGAGATCGGCCTGGCCGCCGGCGAACCGCCGACCCGCCGCGGCTATCCGCCATCGGTGTTCGCCACGCTGCCCAAGCTGATGGAGCGCGCCGGCATGAACGAGCATGGCTCCATCACCGCGCTGTACACGGTGCTGGTGGAAGGCGATGACATGACCGAGCCCATCGCCGACGAGACCCGCTCGATCCTCGACGGCCACATCGTGCTGTCGCGCAAGCTGGGCGCGGCCAACCACTACCCGGCCATCGACGTGCTGGCCTCGGCCAGCCGCGTCATGAACGCGGTCATCACGCCGGAGCACAAGCGCGCCGCCGGCCGCCTGCGCGAGCTGATGGCCAAGTACCAGGAGGTCGAGCTGCTGGTGAAGATCGGCGAATACAAGCGCGGCGGCGACGCGGTCACGGACGAGGCCATCGACAAGATCGCCGCGATCAACCAGTTCCTGCGCCAGCGCACCGACGAGCGCGCCACGCTGCCGGATGCCCTGGCGCAGATGAGCGCCATCGTGGGGACGGCATGAGCGTCTTTGACGAACTGCTCGCCATCAAGCGCTTTCGCGAAGGCCAGGCCGAGATCGCGGTGTCGCGCCAGCGGCTGCGTCACGCCGAGGCCGATGCCGCGCGCGAGGCCTCCGAGCGGGCGCTGGCGGACTTCCGCGATGAATCCGAGCGGCGCGAGCGGGCCATGTACCACGACCTGTGCAGCCGCGTGGTGCGGGTGCGCGAGATCGAAGACGTGCTGCAGGGCGTGGCCGGCCTGCGCGAGGGCGAACGCCAGCACGAGCAGGCCGTGGAACAGGCGGCCGAGCGCCTGCGCGAGGAACACCAGGCGCTGGCCGAGCGCCGCGTCCAGCACCAGCAGGCGGTGCGCCTGACCGGCAAGTTCGTGGAACTGGCCAGCATCCACCTGGCCGAGCACCTGAAGGCGCTGGAGCACAAGGAAGACATGGAAATGGAAGAAGCCGCATCGCTGTCGCGCGACCGCGAGGACTGGGAACAGCACGAGGAGTTCGAGCCGGCATGAGCATCGACCGCCGCATCGGCCTGGATACCGCGATCGCGCAGGGCTCGGGCCTGGCCCAATCGGATGCGCAGGCGTCCGGCCGCCAGGCCAGCGACGCCGACAAGCAGGCCTTCGAGCAGGCCATGGCGCGCGGCAGGGACGAGCCGCCCGTCGCGCCGCCGGCCGCGCCCTCGCCGTTCTCGCTGTTCGGCGCGGCCCGGACCGATGCGCCCGCGCCTGCCGACGCGACGTCGCAGGCCCTGGCGCAGGCGCTGCAAGGCAGCGCCGAACAACTGCTGGTGGCCGACGGCAGCCAGGGCCGGCGCCAGGTGCGGGTGGAATTGAAGGACGACGTGCTGCCCGGCGTCAGCGTGTCGGTCTATGAAGAGGGCGGCCGTGTCATCGCCGACTTCGTCTGCGCCAATGAAACCTCGCGTGAGCGCCTCGCCGCGATGGCGCGACCGCTGGCCGAGCAATTGGCCGACAGCCTGGCGCGGCCGACGCGCGTGCGCGTCGGCACCGATGACCCGGAAGACCCCTGCCTGGCGGAAACCGACGCCGATGCGCCGGTCCGTTGATCCCTGGAACCCATGACTGCCAGTACGCTTCTCTCTTCCTCCCCGCTATCGCTGCCGCGCCTGTCCGGCAACGAGGCCCGCGCTCGCACGCTGATCGCGCGCCATGGCGCCGATCTGGCGGTCACGCTCGCGCCGCTGGCCGGCGTCGACGCCGAGCCGGCGCAGTGGCGCCTGGGCTTCACGCCCGGCGTGGCCGAGGCCCTGCGCCAGGCGGCCACGCTGTCGGCCGACCTGGAATGGGCCGGCGCGCGGCTGCGGCTGGGCCTGCCGGCCAGCGCCGCCGATGCCTGGCTGGCGGCGCGCCTGCCGGACGTTGACGCTGGCGCGCTGCCGCCGGCCCTGGTGTCGACCGCCATCGAGACGCTGTTGGCCGAGGTGGTCGCGGGCCTGGCCGAGGTGTCGCCGGGCGGTCCGCTGCGGGTGGTTGGCCGCGATGGCCCGGCCCCGGCCCTGGCGCATGGCTGGACCGTGGCCGCGCGCCATCCCGCCAACGGCGCCGCGATCTACGCCACGCTGGACACCGACGGCCTCGGCCTGATGCTGCTGGCCGGCCTGGTCGGCCGCGCCGCGCCGGCGGCCAGCGAGATCGACCTCGATGCGGTGCCGGTGCGCATCCGCGCCTGCCTGGGCTGGACCCACCTGGCCGCGGCCGAACTGCGCGGCCTGTCGCCGCGCGACACCCTTTTCCTGGACCACTGCCTGGTCTCGCCCGACGGCGAACTGTGGCTGGGCGCGGACGGCCAAGGGCTGCGCGTGCGCCGCCAGGGCTCCTCATACCTCGTTACCCAAGGCTGGACTTCCCTCATGACCGAGACGCCGCAACCGCCGCTGGATGCCGAAGCGGGCGCCCAGACACCGCTCGATATCGACGCCATTCCCGTCCGACTGACCTTCGAACTGGGCGAACGCCTGATCACCCTGGGCGAGCTGCGGCAGCTGCAGCCCGGCGAAACCTTCGATCTGGAACGGCCGCTGGCCGACGGCCCGGTGCTGGTGCGCGCCAACGGCGCGCCGGTGGGCAGCGGCGAACTGGTCGAGATCGACGGCCGCATCGGCGTGACGCTGCACCGGCTGGGCAAGGCGGGCGCATGAACGGCGCGGATCCGATCAGCCTGGCGGTGGTGCTGGCGCTGCTGGCGCTGGTGCCGCTGGCCGCCGTCATGACCACCTCGTTCCTGAAGATCGCGGTGGTGCTGACGCTGGTGCGCAATGCCCTGGGCGTGCAGCAGGTGCCGCCCAACATGGCGTTGTACGGGCTGGCGCTGATCCTGTCGGCCTACGTCATGGGGCCGGTGGTGATGCAGATCGGCGACGAGCTGCGCGCGCCGCCCGCGGTGGTGGCGCCCGGGGCGGCGCAGCCGGACCGGCTCGAAGGCATTCTCGACGCGGTGGCGCGCGGCGCCGAGCCGATGCGCGGCTTCATGCTCAAGAACAGCCGCCCCGAGCAGCGCGATTTCTTCCTGCGCACCGCGCGCGGGCTGTGGGGCGAGCAGCAGGCCCGCAACCTCAAGGAAGACGACCTGCTGGTGCTGATCCCGTCGTTCCTGCTGTCGGAGCTGACCGCCGCGTTCCAGATCGGCTTCCTGCTGTACCTGCCGTTCGTCATCATCGACCTGATCGTCTCCAACATCCTGCTGGCGATGGGCATGATGATGGTGTCGCCGGTCACGATCTCCATGCCCCTGAAGCTGTTCCTGTTCGTCATGGTCGACGGCTGGACGCGGCTGATCCAGGGCCTGGTGCTGTCCTACACCTGAGGCCGCCATGGGAACCGTCGACCTCGTCTCGTACATGACCCAGGCGCTCTACCTGGTGCTGTGGCTGTCGCTGCCGCCGATCGCCGTTGCCGCGATCGTGGGCACGCTGTTTTCGCTGTTCCAGGCGCTGACGCAGATCCAGGAGCAGACGCTGTCGTTCGCCGTCAAGCTGATCGCGGTGTTCGCCACGATCCTGCTGACGGCGCGCTGGCTCAGCGCCGAGCTGTACAACTTCACGATCTCCGTGTTCGATCTCTTCTACAAGATCCACTAGGAGCGGCCGGCAACATGATCTCGGGCATCACCTACGTCGAAGCGAAAGTCTTCCTGGGCACGCTGGCGCTGACGCAGCCGCGGATCCTGGCGCTGTGCGCGATGCTGCCCCTGTTCAACCGCCAGCTGCTGCCCGGCATGCTGCGCTACGCCATCTGCGCCGCCATCGGCCTGGTGCTGGTGCCGGCGCTGGCGCCGCGCTATGCCGTGACCGACCTGGGCGCGATCGAGCTGGTGCTGCTGGTGGCCAAGGAAGTCTTCATCGGCCTGGTGATGGGGTTCCTGGTGGCGATCCCGTTCTGGATCTTCGAGGCGGTGGGCTTCGTGGTCGACAACCAGCGCGGCGCCAGCCTGGGCGCGACCATCAATCCGGCCACCGGCAACGACTCGTCGCCGCTCGGCATCCTGTTCAACCAGGCCTTCATGGTGTTCTTCCTGGTGGGCGGCGGCTTCATGCTGATGCTGACCATGCTGTACGACAGCTTCCGGCTGTGGGACTTGTGGGACTGGACGCCGACGCTGCGCCAGGAAAGCGTGCCGCTGATGCTGGACCAGCTGGGCCGCTTCCTGCGGCTGACGCTGCTGTTCGCCGCGCCCGCCATCATCTCGATGTTCCTGGCCGAGGTCGGGCTGGCGCTGGTGAGCCGCTTCGCGCCGCAGTTGCAGGTGTTCTTCCTGGCGATGCCGATCAAGAGCGCGCTGGCGCTGCTGGTGATGGTGCTCTACATGAACACGCTGTTCGAGTACGCCGCCGAGGCCACCGGCCAGATCGGCTCGGCCTTGCCCTTCCTCGACAACCAGTGGCGGGCGCCATGAGCGGCGAAAAGACCGAACAGCCCACCCACAAGAAGCTGCGCGACGCGCGCCAGAAGGGCGACGTCGCGCACAGCAAGGACTTCACCCAGACGCTGCTGGTGCTGGCGCTGTTCGGCTACATGCTGGGCAACGCCCACGGCATCATCGAGTCGCTGGGGCGGCTGGTGCTGATCCCGTCGACGCTGGTGGGGCAGCCGTTCGAGCAGGCGCTGCCGGTGGCGCTGGACGCGGCGCTGCGCGAAGCCGTCTACCTGGTGCTGCCGTTCGTGCTGATCGTGTTGATCGTGGGCATGTTCGCCGAGTTCCTGCAGGTGGGCGTGGTGCTGGCGTTCGAGAAGCTCAAGCCCTCGGCCAAGAAGCTCAACGTCATGAGCAACCTGAAGAACATCTTCTCGAAGAAGAACCTGGTCGAGCTGCTGAAATCCGTCATCAAGATCGCCTTCCTGTCGGTGCTGGTGACGCTGGTGGTGCGCGATGCGCTGCCCGAGCTGATGGCGGTGCCGCACAGCGGCCTGGCCGGGCTGGAGGCGGGCGTGGGCGGCATGATGCGCACGCTGATCGTGAACATCGCGGTGGCCTATGTGGTGATTTCCCTGGCCGACTTCGTCTGGCAACGCATGCAGTACCGCAAGGGGCTGATGATGAGCAAGGAAGACATCAAGCAGGAATTCAAGGAGATGGAGGGCGACCCCCACATCAAGCACAAGCGCAAGCACCTGCACCAGGAAATGGTGATGCACGGCGCGGTCGCCAGCACGCGCAAGGCCTCGGTGCTGGTGACCAACCCGACCCACCTGGCGGTGGCGATCTACTACGAGCCCGACGAGACGCCGCTGCCGGTGGTGCTGGCCAAGGGCGAGGGCGCGCTGGCCGAACAGATGATGGCGGCCGCGCGCGAGGCCGGCGTGCCGGTGATGCAGAACATTCCCCTGGCGCGCGCGCTGATGGCGTCCGCGCAGCCCGACCAATACATCCCCAGCGAACTGATAGAGCCCGTCGCCGAAGTCCTGCGGCTGGTCAGGAAGCTGGCCGGCAATCCGGACGATCCGACATGAACGCACTCCAGCATCCCCTGATATCCGCCTACGCGGCGCGCCACGGCCTGCCGCCGTCGACCCGCGCCGACGGCCGCCTCACCGTGGTGGTCGACCAGACCTACCGCGTGCATCTGCAGCCGGCGCGCGACGGCTGGCTGGCGATGAGCGCGCGCCTGTGCGCGCTGCCGGCCAGCGACGTCGACCGCGACCGGCTGGTGACCGAAATCGGCAAGCTGGCCGCGGGCATGCTGGCGCGCCACGCGGCCGCCTGCGTGGTCGATCCGCAGGGCCGCGCGCTGTGGCTGCAGCAATCGCTGCAGCCCGGCAGCGGCGAACTGGCGCTGGACGAAGCCATGGGCGCATTCACCAATGCGCTGTCCTTTTGGGCCGGCGCCGTGCGGCGGCTGGCATGAATACGCGTGACGGGCATGTCGCCCGAGGAGAGAGAGTGTTGAAGCGGATGATTCTGGCGACCGCGTTGTCGCTGGGCCTGGCGGCCGGCGCGCAGGCCGCGCCGAACTGGCCGAACGTGCCCTACAGCTACTATGCCCGCGACGAAAACTTGCAGACGCTGCTGCGCGAATTCGCCGGCGGCTTCAGCCTGTCATTGCAGCTCGGGCCCAATGTCACCGGCACGGTCAACGGCAAGTTCAATGCCAATACGCCGACCGAGTTCATGGACCGGCTGGGCGGCGTGTACGGCTTCAACTGGTTCGTCTATGCGGGCACGTTGTTCGTCAGCCGCACCAACGACATGAAGACGCGCTCGGTCAGCGCCATGGGCAGCTCCATCAGCGCGCTGCGCCAGGCGTTGCAGCAACTGGGCGTGCTGGATCCGCGCTTCGGCTGGGGCGAGCTGCCCGACCAGGGCATCGCGCTGGTGTCGGGTCCGCCGGGCTACGTCGACCTGGTGGAGCGCACCGTGGCCGCGCTGCCGATGGGCGCCGGCGGCCAGCAGGTGGCGGTGTTCCGGCTCAAGCACGCCTCGGTCAATGACCGCACCATCAGCTATCGCGACCAGAAGGTGGTGACGCCCGGCCTGTCCACGGTGCTGCGCAACCTGATCACGGGCGGCGGCGGCGGGGCCAACAATGAAACGCTGGCGGCCATCGCGGCGCCGCTGCGCGACAATCCGCCGGCCTTTCCGCAAGGCGGCGGCGAGGCCGGCGCGGTCGCGGGGCAGGGCGGGGGCCAGGCGCCCGCGTCCGGCGTCGCGGGCAAGTCGGGCCTGCGCCTGCGCGAGCCCACGGTGCAGGCCGATGCGCGCCTGAACGCCATCATCGTGCAGGACATCCCGGACCGCATCCCCATCTACCGCAGCCTGATCGAACAGCTCGACCTGCCCAGCACGCTGGTCGAGATAGAGGCGATGATCGTCGACGTCAACTCCGATCTCGTCAGCGAACTGGGCGTGACCTGGGGCGCGCGCGCCGGCTCCACCACCTTTGGCTACGGCAACCTGGGCCTGGGCCCCAGCGGCGGCCTGCCGCTGGAAAGCGGCGCGGCGCTGTCGCCCGGCACCATCGGCGTGAGCGTCGGCAACACGCTGGCGGCGCGCCTGCGCGCGCTGCAGACCAAGGGCCAGGCCAACATCCTGTCGCAGCCGTCGATCCTGACGGCCGACAACCTGGGCGCCATGATCGACCTGTCCGACACGTTCTACATCCAGACCCGCGGCGAGCGCGTGGCCACGGTGACGCCGGTGACCGTCGGCACTTCGCTGCGCGTGACGCCGCGCCATATCGAATCGAAGAACGGCGCGCGCGTCGAACTGACGGTGGATATCGAGGACGGCCGCATCCAGGAAGAGCGGCAGATCGACAACCTGCCCACGGTGCGCAAGAGCAACATCAGCACGCTGGCCATCGTCGGCAACGACCAGACGCTGCTGATCGGCGGCTACAACAGCAGCCAGAATTCCGAACAGGTCGACAAGGTGCCGATCCTGGGCGACATTCCGGGCCTGGGGCTGCTGTTTTCCAACAAGTCCAAGACCGTGCAGCGGCGCGAGCGCCTGTTCCTGATCCGGCCCAAGGTGGTCGCGATCAACGGCGAAGTGGTGGCCACGCCCGGCGCGGCCGGCACCGGCCCGATGCTCAACGCCACCTGGGGCGGCGACCGCATGACGCCAGGGCAATACCTCGACCTGGCGCAGAGCCAGCGCACCCGCATCGTGTTCGGGCCGAACGTGGAATTGCGCCGCAGCAGCGGACCGGTGCGCGCCTCGGAATGGCTGGATGGCACGCCGACGGCCGCGCCGGTGCTGGAAGGCAAGTCGAACGCGCAGCAGGGGCCGGTGATTCAGGTCGAGCCGGTGGCGGCGCCGGGCACGGGCAGGGCGCCGTAGTGGCGGGCGGCTCAGTCGTCGAGCCGCAGGCCCTTCTGGGCCAGCTTGTCGCGCAGCGCCGCGCGCGCCCGCGACAGGCGGCTGCGCACGGTGCCGACCGGCACGGTCAGCAGGGCCGCGGCGTCTTCGTACGAGATTTCGTCGATGCCGACCATGAGCAGGATGTCGCGCATGTTCTCGGGCAGCTCGTCCAGCGATTCCTGCAACAGCGCCAGGGTCTGGCTCTGCTCGAGCGCGCGGTCGGGGGGCAGATCGCTGCTGGCGTGTTCGGCCAGCACGCTGTCGCTGACGAAATCGTGGCGCCGTTCCGGCGCGCGCGACAGGTAGTTGCGCACCAGGTTGAGCGCGATGCCGTAGAGCCAGGAGGATAGTTGCGATTCGCCGCGAAAGCTGCGGTACGAGCGGGCCGCTTCGACAAAGGCCTGTTGGGCCAGGTCTTCGGCCTCGGTGGTGTTGCCGATGTGCTTGATGATGAAGCGTTGCAGCCGGGTGGAGTGCTCTCGCACCAGGTCGCGCAGCAGGTATTCCTCGCCCGTGTCCCAACCCTGCCCTTCGTCAGCGCGAATGGGCGGCAACTCCGCTTCCTGGGAAGCGGCTGTGCAATCGCTGGGGTTGGTCATGGGAGGCGAAAAGAAACGTGTATGAAGCTACAAGTTACTACCGGCATGCCGCGAATTATCGCAGCTTACACGTGTCACAATATTTCGAAAATCGAAATATTGAGGCAAAAATCGCGTTTTCGTCGTCAGAAATGTAAAAACAAGTAAACCGTTTCTGGCGGGATTCCGCGGGTCGGAATACGCGGCGGGACGGTCTCAGCCGGCCTTGAGCAGGTCGCGCAGCCAGCCGGCGGCGGTGCCCAGGGAGACCGGGCTCTGGCCGGACTGGGCGGCCTGGTCGAAGCGGGCCTGCATGGCCTGGTCCAGCGCGCCGCGGCGGGCGGCGTCGAGACTGGCGGGCGCCACGCCGGCGTCGCTACAGGCTTGCTGGAAGGCGGGCGCGCCGTTGGTGGCGGACAGCGCCAGGCGCGTCAGGAAATCGACGCCGGACAGCGCGTCGCGCGAGGTCTGCGCCATGTCGAGCGCCAGCGCGACGGTGCGCGCGGACAGCGGCTTGCCGGGGTTGGGCTCCAGGCCGAGTTCGCGCGACACCGCGCTGGCGATGCCCTGGCCAAAACTGCGGGCCAGCGCCTGGGCGAACATTTCGGTCGTGTCGACATTGGGCGCCACCCATGCCACGCTGCGGCCGCCGGGCGTGGCGCCCATGCCCAGGACCTGCAGTTTTTCGCCCGCGACGTCGACATAGACGTCCTGCCCGCTCTCCGCCGCCTTGGCGAAGGCTTCGAGAGAGACGAACGGCGATGAAGGGGTAACCGATGAAATTGTCATGCAGCCAATAAATCCGGCGTGTCCGAGATCGGGCCCATAGGAGATTCAACAGCCCCTGTGATTGAGTAACCCGGTTGGCGCTTTAGTTCCATCGCCATGACACGTCAGCCGATTTTATGCCATCGCGCGGTTTCGGTCCGCGCCAAGGAAACAGGGGGTTACCGGGCCTCGTAGACTTCGTCGGCCGCCAGCAGGATATCCACGGGCGGATCGAAGCCGATCACGCGGGCAGTCTGCAGGTTCAAGGCGATCTTGGCTGGGTCGATCCAGACCTGGCTCAGTTCGCGCGCCTTGGCGCCGTTGAAGATGCGCGCCATGGTCTCGGCGTAGAACAGGCCGACGTACGAGTAGTCCGCCTGGGCCAGGCTCAGCAGCAATCCGTGCTTGACCTCTTCCGAGCCCAGCATCGAGAAGCTGGGCACGCGCGCCTGCCGCAGGATCTCGGCCACGGTGTCGATCGACACCGGCGTGACGCCGCGGTGCACCGTGACGTAGGCCGCGTCGATCTTCGGCGCCAGCTTGGCATAGCATTCGAGCGCGTTGCGGGTCGCCACCTCGGGCGCGATGCCGTTGGACGGCGCGTTGCAGGTCAGCACCTCGAAGCCCTGCTCGCGCGCCACCTGCTCGACCGCGTCGACCGCGCTGTAGGTGCGGCCCTCGGGGCTGTCTTCGTAGACCAGGCCGAGCCGCTTGAACGGCACGATTTCGTGGAACAGGCGCACCTGGCGCTGATAGCGTTCGGGCTGGACGCGTGCGTGCAGGTTGTCCAGGCCGCTGTCCTGTGCCGAGCGGGTGATGCGGGCGCCGACGGCGTCGCTGGTCGAGGCGACGATGGTGGGCACCGGCGCGCCCATGCCCGCCATGTCCTGGCCGGCCCAGGTGCCCATGGCGATGATCAGGTCGATGTCCTTCTTTTCCTCCAGCCGCTGCTTGATCGCGGCGCGCACCGCCGGCCGCTGCGCGGCGTCGAAGTTGCCGGGCTGCCACCAGGCGTCGCGCACGAATTCGAGCGTGTCGCTGCGGGCGTTGTCGGCCAGGTATTCCCACATCTGCTTGCCGTTCAGGCCGTCGGGAATGGCGGGCACGGTGATCCAGCCCAGCTTCTGCAGGCCGTCCACAGTGACGCGCAGCGTGCGTGGGTATTCGCTGTAGTCGCCGCTCTCGAAATAGCCGATGCGCCATTTTTTGCCGTCGGGACGCGGCACCGGCTTGGTGGGAAAGACCTGGGGCGCGGCGGCCGCGCCTGCCGTGGGTTGGCTGGCCGCGGGCGTCGCCGCCTGGGCCAGGCTCGCGGCGGGCGCCAGCAGGGCCAGGCTCAGCAATAGGGTGGGCAACGATGTCTTCATGGGCGGCGGATCACGATCAATGTGATGTCATCGGATTGTTCCGCGCCGTCGGCGAACGCCTGCACGTCTTCCAGCAGACGCTTGGCCAGGTTGGCCGCGGGCACGGGGGGATTGGACAGCACGGCCAGCAGGCGCGGATCGCCATACTGCGCATTCTGCGGATTGACTGCCTCGGTGATGCCGTCGGTGTAGCCGACCAGCATTTCGCCCGGCGCCAGCATCGTCGACAGGCAGCGGTAGGTCAGGTCTTCCTGCACGCCGCAGGCCGGGCCGCTGCGGCCCTCCAGCAGCCGAACCACGCCGTCGGCGCCCACCACCGCGGGCGGCAGGTGGCCGGCGTTGGCCCACTGCAGTTCGCCCGTGGTCATGTCGAGCACGCCGATCAGCAGCGTGACGAACATCATGTTCGGGTTGTTCTCGGACAGGCGGTTGTTGATCTTCTGCATGATCAGCGCCGGGTCGGTCTCGTCCTCGGCGGTGGCGCGGATCAGGGTGCGCGTGACCGCCATGAACAGCGCCGCCGGCACGCCCTTGTCCGACACGTCGCCGATCGCCAGGCATAGCCGGCCGTCGGGCAACGTGAAGTAATCGTAGAGGTCGCCGCCCACTTCCTTGGCCGGCAGCATCATGGCGTTCAGGTCGATCTGCTCGCGGGTGATGGGCGACAGCGGCACCGGCAGCAGGCCGAGCTGGATCGCGCGGGCGATGTTCAGCTCGCTCTCGAAGCGTTCGCGCGCGGTGGTCTCGCGCATCAGGCGGGCGACGTTCTCGCGCAGCTTGCGGTCCATGAACAGGAACGAGGCCGCCAGCCGGCCCACTTCGTCCTTGTGTTTGTCGGGCAGGGCGGCGATGTGGGCGGGCACGGCCGATTCCGCGGTCAGGTCCTGTTCGGGCAGCAGGCGGGCGTAGTGGGTCAGCGTTTCCAGCGGCCGCACGATGCGCGCCGCCACCAGCCAGGCGCACACCAGCGCCACCAGCATCATGCCCACGAAGATCAGCGCCTGCCGGTTCAGCAGTTCCTGCGCCGGCGCGGTCAGGTCGCTCTCGGGCACCACCGCCACCACGGTCCAGCCCAGCGGCGCGAAGCGCGCGCTCTCGATCTGCCAGGGGCCGTCGCCGCCGTCGAAGCGCAGGCTGCGCAGCTTGCCGCCGCCGTCCTGCCGCGCCAGCAGGGCGCGCAGCGTTTCGCCGCCGCCGTCCTTGGCGTCCAGCAGGCCGGCGCGGGCCTCGGGCGGCGGCACGATCATGCGGCCGTCATCGGCCGCGATGAAGATAAAGCCCGATTGCGCCAGCGTCATCTTGGAGAGCGTGTCGCGCACCGAGTTTTCCAGCTGCGCGCGGCGCGTCTCGATCTGCTCGATCACGTCCTGGGCGCTGTCGGAAATGGCGAACACCCAGTTCCACGGGCGGAAATAGCCGAAGTAGGCGTAGCGCGTCTCGCCGTCGCCGCGCTGCGCCGACGGCGGCCAGCGGTAGATCGCGAAGCCGTAGCCGGACGTGCGGCTCTCTTCCAGCAGCGCCTGCGCCAGCGGCCGGTTCTTGAAGTCGGACAGCGACGACAGGTCGCGGTCGATCATGTCGGGATTGCCGCTGGCCAGCACCTGGAAGTCGGCGTCGTAGACGAAGGCGTAGCGGCGGTCGTCGAGCTTGAGGTGGTTGATCCAGGCGCGCGCCATGCCCTTGGCGGCGCCGGGCGTCATGATGCCGCGCTCGGCCAGGTCGGCGTAGGTGCCGAGCGCCGCGGCCACCACGGTGCCGCTCTGCATCAGCTGGCGCCGGCCGCTGCGCACGGTGGAGATCTTGTCGGCCAGCAACGCGCCCCAGCGGGCCTCGGCGTCGCGCAGCACCAGTTCCATGACGTTGCTGACGGCGTGGCGCTCGCTGTTCATCACCGTGCGGGTGACGTTGCGCTGCGAGGTCAGCATCACGAATGCCGCGACCGCCAGGAGCAGCGCTACGACCAGTAGAAAAATCTTGCTACGGAGCGAGCGCAACGACATGGGGGCGATAGGCGGCGGATGAGGTGAAGGCGTGAAATAGGATGCAATTTGCATTAATTGTAAATACCATTAGTGCCCGTGTGTAAATACTTTGCGACGGCGTGGCCCCATGCGTAGCGAACCAATACAAGTAGTGCTCGATGGGTTGCGTCGTCGCCCGGTACTGGAAGTCACTCTGGCCTGTCTGGCCGTGCTGCTGCTGGCGCAGGCGCTGATCGGCGCGCTCAGCCTGTCGGCGTTGAACCGGCTGGTGGTGGACACCACCGCCGACCGCGTCGAAGTGGTGGCGCGCCGCGTCGCCGGCAATATCGAGAACGGCCTGCGCCTGGGCAAGCCGCTGGAACAGTATTTCGGCCTGCGCGACACCTTGCATGATGGCGTCGCGCGCTCGCGCGGCGTGCAGGGCGCGGCGGTGCTGCTGGCCGACGGCCAGGCCGTGGCCGCCGAGGGCGAGCTGCCCGAAGACGCCACGCAGCTGGCGCGCACGCTCGACGCCGGCGGGCCGCTGGCTGCGGGCCTGGCGCGCCGCGGCTCGGGCGCGCTGGTCGCGGTGGACGACGACCGCGTGACGGTGGCCGTGCCGCTGGCCGGCGCCGGCGGCAAGAGCGTCGGCGCCGTGGTGCTGTCGGCGGCCAAGGACGGCGAGGCCAGCCGCCGGCTCATCATCGACAACCTGCAGGTGCTGCTGGTCGTCACGGTGCTGGTGGGGCTGGGCCTGGCCGCGGTCTTCAAATACATCGTGCCGCTGACCTCGCTGGCCGCGGGCGGCCGCGCCCGCTTCGTGGTGCCGTTGCTGGCGCTGGTGCTGGCGCAGGGCGTGTACGCCGCCTACACCATCTCCACCTTTCGCAGCGGTTGGCTGGAAGTCACGCGCAACAACGTCGGGTTGCTCGCCGAGGGCCTGCAGCGCGACCTGAACCGGGTGCTCGGCTACGGCCTCGAGGTGGACCGGCTGCGCGGCGTGGAAGCGCCGTTCACGCGCCTGGCCGGCACCTTTCCGGCGGTCGCGCAGATCGAACTGGCCGATCGCGACGGCCGCGTGCTGTATGGCGCCGATGCGCGCGGCGCGCTCGACGTGTCTGCGCTGCCCGCGACCCGGCCGCAGGCCGACGACCTGACCCTGGTGCTGCCGCTGGGCGCGGCGCTGGCCGATCCCAAGGCGCACGGCGACCTGGTGCTGCGCTTGTCGAGCGACGTCATCGCGGCCGGCGTGCGCGGCCGCGCGCTCGATGCCGTCACCGTGGTGGCGGTGGCGCTGGTGGCCGCGATCGAGATGCTGTTGCTGCTGGCGCTGCTGATGAACCGCGCCTTCGCCGCGCGCGCCACGCTGCCCGATGGCACCCGCGTCGGCCCGGACGACGCGTCCGAGGTGGGCCGCATCGCGCGTCCGGTGATGTTCGGCTTCCTGTTCGCGTGGGCCTTGCCGCTGGGCTTTCTGCCGCTGTATGCGCGCAGCCTGTCCGCGGGCGGGCTCGACCTGCCGGCCAATCTGCTGCTGGCGCTGCCGATCTCGGTGGAAATGGGCTGCGGCCTGCTGACCTCGCTGCTGGCCGGCCGCCTGACCGACCGCAAGGGCTGGCAGGTGCCGGTGCTGGCCGGCCTGGGGGTGTCCGCGGCCGGCATGCTGGCGTGCGCGGCCGCCGCCAACCTGTTGATGTTCAGCGCCGCGCGCGGCCTGGTGGGCCTGGGCTACGGGTTGACCTGGATGGGTCTGCAGGGCTTCATCGTCACGCGCAGTCCGGCGCAATATCGCGGCCGCAACATGACGGGCGTGATCGCGGGCCTGTTCGCCGGCCACCTGTCGGGCGCCGCGGTGGGCGCGATGCTGATGGAGCAGGTCGGTTTCCGCGCGGTGTTCGCGGTCGGCGCCGTGATGCTGGTGATGCCGCTGGCCGGCGTGCTGATCCTGATGCGCCCCTACATGGATCGCGGCCGCCAGCTGGCCGCGCAGGCGGCGGGGCGCGCCCGCGCGCATCTGTCCGAGACCTTGAAGCTGCTGTTCACCCGCGACTTCGGCCTGCTGCTGGTGGGCAGCGTGATTCCGTTCTCGATCGCGCAGGTCGGCCTGCTGTCGTTCGCGCTGCCGCTGTACCTGGAGGCCGAGGGCGTGGCCGCGTCCAGCATCGGCCGGGTGCTGATGATCTACGGCCTGTGCGTCATCTACGTCGGGCCGCTGATGGGCCGGGTGGTGGACCGCAGCCGCATCAAGAAGAGCTGGATCGTGCTGGGCGGCCTGGTCGGCAGCCTCGGCATGCTCGGGCTGTATTTCAACAGCGGCCTGCTGGCCGCGGCGGCGGCGGTGCTGCTGCTGGCCTTGGCCAGCTGCTTCGCCGGCGCGTCGCAATCGCCCTACATGCTGGCGCTGCCGGACGTGCAGCGCTATGGCGCCGCGGGCGCCACCAGCGTCATGCGCGCCGCCGACAAGCTCGGCCAGATGGCCGGCCCGCTGGTGGTCGGCGCCATGTTCGGCGCCGCCGGCATGGGCGCGGGACTGGCCGCGACAGGCGTGATCTACCTGGTCGCGACCTTGCTGTTCCTGTTGTTCGCGCCGGCCCGGCCGCGCGAAGAGGCCGCCTGAGCGCGGCGGCGGGGCCGCGGTTCGCGTCAGGTCGTCATCGCATCGCGCGGGCCGCGCCATTCAGCGCGCCGCGCCGGCGCCGGCCAGCGCCACCGGCACGCGCGCGCTCAGGCCCGTCAACAACTGGGCGGCGATGGTGCCCGCCGCCATCGCGACTTCCTCCACCGGCAGGCCTTCCGCGCCCCACAGCGTCACGGGGGAGCCGATCGCCGCGTGCGGCACGGGGCCCAGGTCCACCGCCATCATGTCCATGGAGACGCGGCCCAGCAGCCGCGTGCGGATGCCGGCCACCACGACCGGCGTGCCGGTCGGCGCGTGGCGCGGGTAGCCGTCGGCATAACCGCAGGTGACGATGCCTACGTTCATCGCCGTGGGCGCGAGGAACGCGCCGCTGTAGCCGACGCCGGCGCCAGCCGGCACGCGCTGGATGCCCACCACCTGCGAGTGCAGCGACATCGCCGGCCGCAGGTCCAGTTGCGCCGCGCTGCAGTGCGCGAACGGGCTGGCGCCGTACAGCGCCAGGCCCGGCCGCACCCATTGCGTGGCCGCGGCGCGCGCCGCATGGCCCAGCATGGCGGCGGAATTGCTGGTGGAGACCGGCCCCGGCAAGTCGCGGATGACCTCGCGAAAGCGCGCGTCGGCACTGTCCACGCCGTCGGTTTCGTCGGCGCGGGCGTAGTGGTTCAGGTGACCGATTTCACCGATCAGGCCTTGCGCGGCCAGGCTGCGGGCATGCGCGAACGCGGCGCGGTAGTCGTCGGCGTTGAAGCCGGTGTGATGGATGTCGCCGGCAAAGCGCAGCCAGATGGATGGCCGCGCGGCCGCGGGTGATTGCGCCAGCCAGTCCAGTTGCGCGGCGTGCGTGATGACCAGGTGCAGGTCCGGCGTGTCGAGCAGCAGCGTGTCGGCCTGCGAATAGAGGCCGCCGTAGACCAGCACCGGGCCGTCCCAGCCCAGCCGGCGGCAGGCGCGCGCCTCGTCCAGGTGCAGCACCGCCAGCCCGTCGGCGGCGCGCAGCGCGGGCAGCACGCGCGCCAGGCCGTGGCCGTAGGCATCGGCCTTGACGGTGGCCCACAGCCGCGGCGCAGCGGCGCCCGACGCAGCGGCGCCCGGCAGCGTGGCGCGCAACCGCGCCAGATTGTGGGCCACGGCGCTCGCGTCGACGCGAGCGTACAAGGGGCGGGCAAGCAATCCTTCTGGACGATAGGGAGCGTTCACGGGCGGCATCTGGGCGAGGTCCGCGCGCAACCGGCGCGCGCGCTATGCATGAGTGACAGATGACCGGGTTTTGTTCGGTACTTTCTGTCTATGCACTGCTAGTTGTCGATAGCGCGTCTTGATCGAACGCGCCAGTGAGGGTCACGCGGCGCGCATCACGAGCGTCAGGCGGTTCTCGTTGCCGTTGCGGGTGTAGCGCAGGTCGTGCAGATAGTGCTGCATCAGCCGCACGCCGTGGCCGCCGATTTCGGCGTCATCGAGCGTCGCGGCCAATGGCGGCGGCGGGGTCTTGGTGGGATCGTACGGACGGCCATTGTCGATTATCTCCAGCGAGATCCATTCGTCGTCCTGGCGGCAGGCCAGGCTGACGCGGGCGGGATCGGGGGCGAGCAAGGGATCGTCGAAGGCATACGAAACGATGTTCGTCAGCGCTTCGTCCAGACTCAAGGACAGACCGAAACTCAGCTTGGGAGACCAGGCGTCGCGCTCGGCGATGGCCTCGAGCCATTCGATGGCGGAGGCGACGGCGCGGGCGTCGGGAACGAGGTCAAGCGTATCGGGCTGAGGGGGCATGGTCGCCTTGCGTTCAGTGGTACACGTGCAGGTGGAAGTATGCCCGATTGCGGCCCGCTGGCGTAACGGGCCGGCTCTGGCGCCTGTCGTTTGACGTTTGCGTTTGGCCGCGCGGGCGCCTCGCGTATCATCTCGGCATCGCGCCGCCGCCCGCAAGCGCCGGGATCCGGGGCGCCGGTCCATTACCGGGAACCACTATGAGTCTCGCAATCGAGAAGGTCGGGGAAGTGCTGGTTGTCTCCCCCGAAGGCCAGATCAACAGCGGCAACGCCGCCGGCATCGAAGCCGACCTGCTGTCGCACGTCGAAAAAGGCGAACGCCGTTTCGTGCTCGACATGTCGAACCTGAACTACATCTCCAGCGCCGGCCTGCGCGTGGTGCTGGTGCTGGCCAAGCGCCTGAAGCAGGGCTCGGGCGCCCTGGCGCTGTGCGCGATGCAGCCGCACGTGCGCGAGGTGTTCGACATCAGCGGCTTCCTGGCCATCCTGACGGTGGTCGACACGCGCCAGGACGCGGTGGCCAAGGTCGCCTGATTGCCGCGCGTTCCGCCGCGGCGCGCGCGGTTCAGTTCTTGCGGTTTTCGTATGACGTGTCCAGCACGTCGTCCTCGGGCGTGATGATGCCGGGGTCCCCGGGCGCCTCGATGGCGCGGCCGCGGCGCGGCATGCCGGCGACGATGGCGCTCTGGTCCGGCATCGGCAGGATGCCGGTGCCCTTGCGGGGATCGACGGACGGCTTGGGTTCCGCGGCCGTGTCCGGTTTGCTGCTGGCGGCGGAGGAATCGATGACGGTTTTCAGCATGATGACGGCTCCGGTTGCGGGCGTCCCAGGATGGCGGCGCGCCGGGGATCCATCCTCATCTTAGGACCGCGCGGGGCCCGTGCGGCGGGTTGCGCTGTCACGTTTGCAAGGGGCTGTTGCAGGGCCCGGACCTTATAATGCCGAGCGCCTCGCGGCGTCGCGTCACCGCGCCCGGTTTCCTTCATTTTCAGCCATCACCTTGACCGAATCCGTCGAACGCTCCGTCCACGCCGAACTCGTCGCCGTCCTGGTCGCCGTCACTCACGGCGAGCCGCGCGTGCTGACCACCGACGACGCGCGGGCCCTGCCGGCGGGGCCGTTCGAGCTGTCGCACCGCTCGCTGCAGGCGGGCCTGCGGGCCTGGGTCGAGACCCAGACGCATCATCCGCTCGGTTACGTCGAGCAGCTCTACACCTTCGCCGATGGCGACCGCTCCGACGAGTCGGGCGCGCGCGTCATGTCGGTCAGCTACCTGGGCCTGACGCGCGAGGCCGGCGAGACCGGCGTGGCGCAGGTCGGCTGGCAGGACTGGTATCGCTATTTCCCCTGGGAAGACCGCCGCGCGGGCACGCCGGCGCTGGTGGACGAGGTGATCGTGCCGCGCCTGCAGGCCTGGTGCGACGACACCGACGACGGCGCCGCGCGCCAGCGCCGCCGCCAGCGCGCCGCCATCACCTTCGGCCTGGACGGCGCCGCCTGGAACGAGGACATGGTGCTGCAGCGCTACGAGTTGCTGTTCGAGGCCGGCCTGGTGCCGGAAGCGGCGCGCCGCCATCCCGACGCGGCCGCCGCGCCGCTGCCGGGCGAGCCCATGCGCCACGACCATCGCCGCATCCTGGCCACCGGCATCGCGCGGCTGCGCGCCAAGATCAAGTACCGGCCGGTGGTGTTCGAACTGATGCCGGCGCAGTTCACGCTGCTGCAGTTGCAGCTGGCGGTCGAGGCCCTGGCCGGACGCGGCCTGCACAAGCAGAATTTCCGCCGCCTGATCGAGCAGCAGGCGCTGGTGGAAGAGACCGGCGAGATGGCCACCGGCACGGCGGGACGCCCCGCCAAATTGTTCCGCTTCCGCCGCGACGTGCTGCTCGAACGCGCCATCGCTGGCAGCAAGCTGCCGCTGTCGCGCGCCCTGTGACGCTTGACAAGGTCATATACTCATCTTTAGCATAAGTGGCATGCGCATTTCTTGCGCGCCTTTTTTTAACCACAAAATACTCAAAATGAGCATTATTGCTGAAGCGCCCGCCGCCCGTTTGGCCATTCCCTCCCTGCCGGATGTCATGCTGGAGCCGCTGGTGCGCGCGGCGTTGCTTGAAGACCTGGGGCGGGCCGGAGACCTGACCACCGACGCCATCGTGCCGGCCGATGCCGTGGCCCAGACGCGCCTGGTGGCGCGCCAGGAAGGCGTGCTGGCAGGGCTGGACTTGGCGCGGCTGGCGTTCCGCGCGCTCGATCCCGCCATCGAATTCGAGGTCGCCCACCGCGACGGCGCCGATCTGGCGCCGGGCACGGAGATCGCGCGGATCCGCGGCAACGCCCGCGCCATGCTGACCGCCGAGCGCGTGGCGCTGAACTTCCTGTGTCACCTGAGCGGCGTGGCCACGGCGACGGCGTCGATCGCGCGCGCCATCGCCGGCCACGGCGCCCGCGTCACCTGCACCCGCAAGACCATGCCGGGCTTGCGCGCCGTGCAGAAATACGCGGTGCGCGTGGGCGGCGGCAGCAACCACCGCTACGGACTCGACGACGCCGTGCTCATCAAGGACAACCACATCGCGTTGGCCGGCGGCATCGAGGCCGCGGTGGCGCGCGCCCGCGCCGGCATCGGCCACATGGTCAAGATCGAGCTGGAAGTGGACACGCTGGAACAGCTGGAAACGGCCCTGGCGCTGGGCGTGGACGTGGTGCTGCTGGACAACATGAGCCTGGACCAATTGCGCCAGGCCGTCGCCATGGCGCGCGGCCGCGCCATCACCGAGGCCTCCGGCCGCATCACGCCCGAGACCGCGGCGGCGGTGGCGGCCACCGGCGTCGACCAGATCGCCGTGGGCTGGCTGACCCACAGCGCCAAAGTGCTGGACATCGGGCTGGACGCCTGAGGCCGGCGCGACACGACAGGCAAGCATCATGAAACGCGCGCTTCGATCCTCCCTGCTGTTGCTCATCCTGGCGCTGGGCGCCTGCGGTAATCCGCCCTCGGGCGACACGCCCGGGGACGCGACCTATCCCACGCATCCCATCACCATCGTGGTGACCTTCCCGCCGGGCGGCGGCACCGACCTGCTGGCGCGGCGCCTGGGCGCCAGCCTGCAGGAACAATTCGGCCAGCCGGTGGTGGTCGAGAACCGGCCCGGCGCCAGCGGCAACATCGGCGCCCGCGCCGTGGCCGAATCGGCGCCCGACGGCTACACGCTCCTGATGGTCAACAGCTCGTTCGCGATCAACCCCGGCGTCTACCGCAACCTGGGCTTCGCGCCCAAGCGCGACTTCGCGGCGGTGATCAACGTGGCCTTCGTGCCGTCCGTGTTCGTGGTGCCGGCGGCCTCGCCGCTGCGCACGCTGGACGACGCGCGCAACACCGCGCGGCCGGAGCGGCCGCTGCCGTTCGCCTCGTGCGGCAACGGCACGCCGCAGCACCTGGCCGGCGAAATGCTGACACGCGCCACCGGCGCGCCGTTGCAGCACGTGCCCTACAAGGGTTGCGGACCGGCGCTGACCGACGTGGTGTCGGGACAGGTCGGCATGGGGATCGTCACCGCGTCCAGCGCCGCGCCGCTGATCGCGGCGGGCCGCCTGCGGGCCTTGGCCGTGACCTCGCCGCAGCGTTCGCCGCTCCTGCCCGAAGTGCCCACGGTGGCCGAGCAGGGCGTGACGGGCTACGCGCTCGATCAATGGCACGGCCTGCTGGCGCCGGCGGCCACGCCGCCGGCGGTGGTGGCGAAGTTGAATACGACGCTGGCCCGCATCATGCTGCGGCCGGACGTGCAGGCCGCGCTGCGCGAGCAGGGCTTCACGCCGACCACCAGCTCGCCGCGCGCGTTCCAGGACATGATCAATGCGGATATCGATCGCTATACGGCGCTGACCGACGCGATCGGGCTGCGCGCCGATTGACGGGCAGGGCGGGGCGGCCCGGCCGTCCCCGTGCCTTGATGGCCGGGGGCGCCAGCGTCCCGGCGTGACCGGGAAGACGGCGCGCTGAGCTCAGGCCGCCGCGCGGGCGTGTTGCTCCAGCTGTTCCTTCAATCCCGGCTGCAGCTTGAGCTGGCGCGCCAGCTCGTCCAGGTAGGCGCGCTCCATGTAGCTTTCCTCGTCCACCACCAGCAGGCTGGCCAGGTACATCTCGGCCGCCATCTCCGGCGTCCTGGCCGATTGCGCGATCTGGGCGGGATCGAGCGGGCGCGACAGCTCGGTTTCCAGCCAGCGGCGGTCCTGCGCGTCGCTGGACAGCTTGGCCAGCTCGGTTTCCAGCAGGGTGCGTTCCTCCGGGCCGATATGGCCGTCGGCCTTGGCCGCGCCGATCATGGCCGTGAGCACCGCGGTGCTGTGCTGTTCGGCCTCGGGGGCCGGCAGCCGGTTCAGCGTCTGCGGCGGGGCGGCCGGCGCGCCGGCCTGGTTGCGCTGCCAGTCGCCATAGGCGCGGTAGGCCAGGGCGCCGAGCGCCGCCATGCCGCCGTACATGGCGACCTTGCCGCCGATCTTGCGGGCCTTCTTGCTGCCCAGCAGCAGGCCGAGCGCGCCCGCGCCGAGAGCGCCGCCGCCCAGGCCGGTCAGGAACGAGCCGCCCTTGCCGCCGGTGGCGCTCTGCACCTTGGAGCCGGCGTCGGCCAGCAGGCCCTGGCCGGATTGCAGCAGTTGGTCGAGAAGTTGTCTGGCGCTCATGCGGGTTTCCTGGTGAATGCAATCGATCTTGCGGACAGGACTATCCGACCGCCGTCCCGTCCGGAAGTTCAGCTTACAGTCAGAAATGGATGTTGCGCCAAGCCGGGGCGCGGGCGCCGGATGCTACAACCGGGGGTGGGGCGGCCATGCGCGCCGCCCGCAACGCGAGGAATTCCGCCCATGACTATCCACGTGCGCCAGAACGCGCCCAAGACCCTGCAATTCACCGCCACGGCCGAAGGCCACGACCTGCCGCTGGACATGCCGCAGCCGCAAGGCGCCGGCCCGGATCCGCACGACTACTTCGATACGGCGCTGGGCGGCTGCAAGGCCATGACGCTGATGGTCTACGCGCAGCGCAAGGGGCTGCCGCTGGAATCGGTGGGCGTGGACGTGGTGCGCGATGCCGGCGAGGAACGCAAGGGCATCTATCGCCTGACCGCCAAGCTGACGCTGCATGGCGAACTGTCGGACGCGCAGATCGACGAATTGCTGGCCGTGGCCGAGAAATGCCCGATCCACAAGCTGATGACGGCGGTGGACGTGCAGGTGTCCACGCTGATCGTGCGGCCGACCTGAGAGGGCGGCCCGCCGGGCGGGTGAACCGCCCGGCGCGGGAAGGCGGCCGGGCAGGGCGCCCGGCCTGTCAGTCGAATTACTCTTCCATGCCCGGGACGATGGTCGAGAAACCGGCGTCCACGTGGGTGATTTCGCCGGTGACGCCGGCGGCCAGGTCCGACAGCATGAACGCGGCGACGTTGCCGACGTCATCGATGGTGACGTTGCGGCGCAGCGGCGCCTGGGCTTCGACGAACTTCAGGATGGCCGAGAAGTCCTTGATGCCGCTGGCGGCCAGCGTCTTGATCGGGCCGGCCGAGATGCCGTTGGCGCGGATGCCGCGCGGGCCCAGCGCCGTGGCCAGGTAGCGCACGCTGGCTTCGAGCGAGGCCTTGGCCAGGCCCATGGTGTTGTAGTTGGGCACCACGCGTTCGGCGCCCAGGTAGGTCAGCGTCAGCACCGAGCCGTTGCGGCCTTCCATCAGCGGCAGCGCGGCCTTGGCCATGGCGGCGAAGCTGTAGGCCGAGATGTCGTGGGCGATGCGGAAGCCTTCGCGCGACAGGCCGTCCAGGAAGTTGCCGGCGATGGCTTCGCGCGGCGCGAAGCCGATCGAGTGCACCAGGCCGTCCAGGCCGTCCCAGCGCTTGGCCAGGTCGGTGAAGGTGGCTTCGATCTGGCTGTCTTCGGCGACGTCGCAGGGCAGCACGATGTCGCTGCCGAACTCGGCGGCGAATTCGGCCACGCGGTCCTTGAAGCGGTCACCGACGTAGGTGAAGGCCAGTTCGGCGCCCTGCTGGTGGCAGGCGCGCGCGATGCCGTAGGCGATGGAGCGGTTGGAAAGCACCCCGGTGACCAGGATGCGTTTGCCGGCGAGAAAGCCCATGTGTGGTTCCTTTGATTTTTTTCCTGCTGGAGACCGCCTATTTTAAGGAGTTTGGCGGCCTCGCGGACAAAACAGCGCGGCGCCCGGGTGGGCGCCGCGGCGAAAGACGGATCGGCGGGGAATCAGCCGCGGGCGTTGGTGCCCGGC
The DNA here is from genome assembly GCF_001299375.1 of Achromobacter sp. 2789STDY5608621. Taxonomy (NCBI): domain Bacteria; kingdom Pseudomonadati; phylum Pseudomonadota; class Betaproteobacteria; order Burkholderiales; family Alcaligenaceae; genus Achromobacter; species Achromobacter sp. 2789STDY5608621. The sequence continues at coordinate 93,784 of NZ_CYTU01000025.1, forward strand.
ACGCGCAGCTGAGCGCCGACCTTGAGCGCGCTGCCCTTGAGGTTGTTGAGGGCGCGCAGCGCGTCGACCGAGGTGCCGTACTGCTTGGCCAGCGAGAACAGCGTGTCGCCCTGGCGCACCTTGTGGGTGCGCACGTTGGGGCGGGCGGCGGCGCCGCGCGCGGCGGGAGCGGCGGCCTTGCCGCG
>NZ_CYTU01000026.1:0-6470 GCF_001299375.1 Achromobacter sp. 2789STDY5608621
GCGCGCTCGACCTGCTGCGAACCCGCGCCCACCTTGGTCACGGAATCCTCGATCAGGCCCTTGATTTCCTTGGCCGCCTGCGCGCTGCGCTGCGCCAGCGAGCGCACTTCGCCCGCCACCACCGCGAAACCCTTGCCTTGTTCACCGGCACGAGCGGCTTCCACCGCCGCGTTCAGCGCCAGGATGTTGGTCTGGAAGGCAATGCCGTCGATGACCGACACGATCTCGGAAATCTTGCGCGAGCTGGCCGAGATGCCGTGCATCGTGTTGACCACTTCGGCCACCGCCGAACCGCCGCGCTCGGCCACGTCCGACGCACTGGCCGCCAGCTGGTTGGCCTGGCGCGCGTTGTCGGCGTTCTGCTTGACGGTCGAGGCCAGTTGTTCCATCGAGGCCGCGGTCTCTTCCAGCGAAGCTGCCTGCTGCTCGGTGCGGCTGGACAGGTCGGTGTTGCCCGCGGCGATCTCGTGCGAACCGGTATTGATTTCGTCGACGCCGCGGCGCACCGAGGACACCGTGCGCGTCAGGCTTTCCTGCATGCGCTTGAGCGCGGCGAACAGCTGGCCGATCTCGTTGGTATTGCGGACTTCGACGCGGGCGGTCAGATCCCCGCCGGCAATGCGGTCGAAGTGATGGCCGGCATCCTTGAGCGGCTGCAGCACGCGGCGACGCAGGAATACATAGGTGGCGAACACCAGCAGCGCGGCGATCACGCCGCCGGCGCTCACCGCCAGCAGCACGAACTGGTAGCGCACCTGGGCCACCTCGAACGCGTCCAGCATCTTGCTGGCGCGCCAGAAATCAAACCCCTCGACGGCGCGGGCGAAGCGCCCTTCGAGCGCGTCCTGCACCTTCTGCACCTGCGTCTGGTAGGCCGGCATGTCGGCCTTCTCCAGCGCGGCGGTCAGCGGCTGCACGCCTTGCTGGATCAAGGCGCCGTACGAATCCTCGACTTCCTTGAGGGACTCGGCCGCCTCGGCCGGCCTGGGCAAGGTCTTGAAATAGTCGAATTCCGCCTGGCCCTTGTTCTGCGCCGCCTTGGCGCGCTCGAGCAGGCCGGCGGCCTCGCTCGACAGGCCCTGCGTCAGCAGCGTGGGCTGGCCGACGCTGCGCACGATGTCGGCATAATTGGACGAGGCCGTGCGGCCCAGGCCATTGAGGGTGTCTTTGTAGCTCGACACGACGCGGCCCAGCGCATCGTTCAGTTCTTGCGATTGCTTGATTTCCGCCAGCGTCGCGTTGCTGATGCGCAACGACAGCACGCCCAGTGCGGCTCCGATCACCAACATGAATGAGAAGAACGCCAGCACCCACAACAGGCTGCTGCGTATCGTCATGTTCGCGAAAAACTTGCGCATCACAAGCACCACTCCAGACTGAAATCGTTAAGAAAAGCGCCATATCGAATCCAATATGGCGCGCCCTACCCCTCTCTGCTGGGCGGTCGGCCGCGTAGCGGACCGAGGCGCCCGGATCCCGCCGCTCCGATCAGGAGGCGACCTTCTCCACCAGAGCCATTTCGTCGCTGGTCATCATCTTCTCGATGTCGACCAGGATCAGCATGCGTTCGTCGACCGTCCCCAGGCCCGTCAGGTACTCGGTGGACAGGGTGGCGCCGAATTCCGGCGCCGGGCGGATCTGGCCGGCGTTGAGCATCAGCACGTCCGACACGCCGTCGACCACGATGCCGACCACGCGGCGATCGAGGTTCAGGATGATGACGACGGTCTGCTCGTTGTATTCGACGCTGCCCAGGTTGAACTTGATGCGCAGGTCGACGATCGGCACGATGATGCCGCGCAGGTTGGTCACGCCCTTGATGAACGGCGGGACATTGGCGATACGGGTCACCGTGTCGGCGTCGTAGCCGCGGATTTCCTGCACCTTCAGGATGTCGATGCCGTACTCTTCGTCGCCCAGCGTGAACACCAGGAACTCGTTGCCGACATCTTCATTGCGCGCGGCTTGCGCTTGCGGTTTGGCTGCCATGGGGCTATTTCTCCATCAATTCAGAATGGCTTCGGGCTGCGACCAACGCTCACGGTTGGCGCGCGCAAGCGCAAATACGTCGACGATCAGCGCCACGCTGCCATCGCCCAGGATGGTGGCGGCGGAGATGCCGGGGACCTTGCGGTAATTCGACTCGAGGTTCTTCACCACCACCTGGTGCTGGCCGATCAGGTGATCCACCAGCAGCGCGAAACGGCGGTCCTCGGCCTGCATGATGACGGCGATGGCCTGGGTCGGGTCGGTCTGCGCCTCGCTGACCGAGAACACGCGGTGCATCTCGACCAGCGGCAGGTATTCGCCGCGCACGTGCATGACGCGCTCGTTGCCGGCCACGGAGTAGATCTGGTCGTTGGTCGGCTGCAGCGATTCGGTGACATGGTTGAGCGGCAGGATGAAGGTTTCCTCGCCCACCCGCACCGACATGCCGTCCAGGATCGCCAGCGTCAGCGGCAGCACGATGCGCGTGGTGGTGCCGTTGCCCGGCTCGCAGGACAGCTGCACGTGACCGCCCATGTCCTGAATGTTCCGGCGCACCACGTCCATGCCGACGCCGCGGCCGGAAATGTCGGTGACCTTCTCGGCCGTGGAGAAGCCCGGCGCGAAGATCAGTTGCCAGATTTCGTCGTCCGGCGAGTTTTCGTTGACCGGCAGGCCCTGGGCCATGGCCTTCTTGAGGATCTTTTCGCGGTTCAGGCCGGCGCCGTCGTCGCTGACTTCGATGACAATGTTGCCGCCGTTGTGCTGGGCCGACAGCACCAGCTGGCCGACCGGATCCTTGCCGGCGGCGACGCGCTTCTCGGGCGTCTCGATGCCGTGGTCCAGGCTGTTGCGCACCAGGTGCGTCAGCGGGTCGATGATGCGTTCGATCAGGCTCTTGTCGAGTTCGGTGGCGCGGCCGTAGGTCTGCAGTTCGATCTGCTTGCCCATCTTGCCGGCAATGTCGCGCACCAGGCGCGGGAAGCGGCTGAAGACGTAGTCCATCGGCATCATGCGGATCGACATGACGGCTTCCTGCAGGTCGCGCGCGTTGCGCTCGAGCTGCTCCATGCCGTTGAGCAGGCGGTCGTGCAGCACCGGATCCAGCGTCGACGCGGTCTGCGCCAGCATGGCCTGGGTGATGACCAGTTCGCCCACCAGGTTGATGACCTGGTCGACCTTTTCCACGCCCACGCGGATCGAGGTGGATTCCTTGTCGACGTGGGCCGGCGCGGCGGCGCGGCTGGTGCGCGCGGCCTGCGAGATGGCTTCGGCGGCGGCGGCGGATTCGGCCACGGCGGGCGCGGCGGCGGCCGGCGCGGCTTCAGGCGTCGCGGCGACCGGCGCGGCGGCCACGACGGGCGCCGGCGCGGCGTCGGCCACGGGCGCCGCCTCGCGGGCGATGTTCAGCTGGTCGGCATCGACGATGAAGCAGCAGACGGCCTCGATGTCATCCGGGGTGCAGGTGCTGTCGACCCAGACGGTCAGCACGCCGTTGGCGCGCTCGCTGGCCTTGACCTGGCCGAGGTTGCCCATTTCTTCGAGCAGCGACTCGGCGTCCTTGTCCGACACCTTGGTGATGCGCACGCGCAGCGGCAGGCCGGCGGTCTCGGCGGCGGGCGCCGCTTCGACCACGGGCGCGGGCTCGGGCGCGGCCTGCACCGGCGGCGGCGCGACCGGCGCGGGCGCAGCGGCCGGAGCCGGCGTCGGCGCCGCGGCGGCTGCCGCGGGATCCTTGTGCTCCAGGGCGAGCTGCCTCAATACCGCGCAGATGCGTTCAAACACGGCTTCATCGGGCTCTTCGGAGGCCCGGTAGGCATCCAGTTGGCTTTTGAGCACGTCTTTCGTTTCCAAGAAAATATCAATCATGTCCGTACGCAGCGCCATTTCGCCGCGACGGATCGCGTCCAGAAGGTTTTCAAGCAGGTGGGTGGTGCCCGCCAGCTGGTTGAAACAGCCGAACGTCGCCGCGCCGCCCTTGATCGAGTGGGCCGCGCGGAAAATGGCATTGAGCTGCTCGATGTCGGGCGCGCCGACGTCGAGCTCGAGCAGCAACTGCTCCATTTGCGCGAGCAGTTCGTCCGCCTCGTCGAAAAAGGTCTCGTAAAACTGACTGAGGTCCAAACCAGAACTCATGACCCGTACGCCTTCATAAATGAACTTGCCTACGCGCCGGATTGCTCATCGAGCAATTCGGACGCCAATTCCACCAGCACATCGGGATCGACCGGCTTGGACAGCCAACCGCACACGCCCAGATCCCGAGCCGCCATCTTGCTGTCCACGTCGTCTTCGGTGGTCAGCACCAGCACCGGCACGTCCAGGTATTGCTCCTGTTCGCGCAGGCCCTGGATCAATTGCAGGCCTCCCATCACGGGCATGTTCCAGTCGCTCACCACCAGGTCCACCGGATGGCTTTTCGCCACCTCAAGCGCTTCCTGGCCGTTGCCGGCCGTCAATACCTTCCATCCCGCGCCCGTCAGCGTCGCCTGGACGATCATTCTCATCGTCGCCGAATCGTCCGCCACCAGAATCGTTGCCGCCATTGCTATCGAGCCCCTTCGGCGGGCGGCGTTGCCGCCGCGTCGCCCTGCTTGGTTGCCGTCGTGGCCTGGGCGGCGGCGTTCACCGCCTCCACGGCCGTTCCAACCTCGCGGGCATCCTTGGCGCTGACGTCCGCAGCCGCGGCGTTCTCGTTTTCGATGCGCCGCTGGGTGCTCTGGTTGAGCACCACTAGGCTGATACGTCTATTAACGGCCGCATATGGATCATCTTTAACGAGGCTCATGCTGGAAGACAGCCCCTGGATGCGCATGACCTTGCTTTCGTTCATGCCGCCGGCCACCAGCTCCTGGCGCGAGGCGTTGGCACGATCGGCCGAGAGTTCCCAGTTACTGTAGGCGCGCTCGCCGCGCGCGTACTGCGACGCGTCGGTATGGCCCGAGATGCTGACCTTGTTGGGCAGCTCGTTCAGAACCGGCCCCAATTCCCGCAGGATGTCGCGCATGTAGGGCTGCACCTCGGCGCGGCCGGTCGCGAACATGGGACGGTTCTGGTTGTCGATGATCTGGATCCGCAGGCCTTCGGTGGTCAGGTCGATCAGCAACTGGGGCCGGAAGCTTTTGAGCACCGGGCTGTTCTCGATGACGTTTTCCAGCCGCTTCTTGAGGTTTTCCAGGCGGTGCTGGTCGCGCCGCTCGGCGTCGCCCATCGGCTGGGCCTCGACCCGGTTGCCCTGGGCGCGGCGCTCGTCGCCGTCGCTGCGCAGGGGGTCGCGGCCGCCGCCGGGGACCGCGCTGGTCTCGGCCGAGCTGCTGGGACCGCCGGTCAGCGCCACGCGCAGGGGCATGCGGAAGTATTCGGCGATGCCCTTGAGTTCCTCGCGCGGCACGATGCTGATCAGCCACATCACCAGGAAGAACGCCATCATCGCCGTGATGAAGTCGGCGTAGGCGATCTTCCAGCTGCCGCCGTGGTGTCCGCCGCCGTGGACCTTCTTGCGGCGGATCACCACACGGTGGTTGTTTACCGTGCTCATGGCCCGCTCCGTCAGGCCTTGGCGGTGGACTTGGTCTGCCGGACGTGCTCTTCCAGCTCACCGAAAGTCGGACGCACCGACGAATACAGCACCTTGCGGCCGAATTCGACCGCCAGCTGCGGCGGGTAGCCGTTCATGCTGGCCAGCAGCGTGGTCTTGATGCATTCCAGCACCTTCATGGCCTCGTCCGTGCGGCGCTCGATGCGCGAAGCCAGCGGACCGACGAAGCCGTAGGCCAGCAAAATGCCCAGGAAGGTGCCGACCATGGCCTTGGAGATCAGGTCGCCCAGGATGGCGGGCGGCTGGTCCACGGCGGCCAGCGCCTTGATCACGCCCAGCACCGCGGCCACGATGCCGAACGCGGGCAGGCCGTCGGCCATCTGCCGGATCATGCTCGCGGGCACTTCGCGCTCGTGGCGGTAGGTCTCGATTTCCTCGTCCATGAGCGTTTCGATCTCGAACGAGCTCATGTTGCCGCTGATCATGATGCGCAGGTAGTCCGTGATGAACTCCATGAGCTTCTCGTCTTTGGCGATGCGCGGATACTCGCTGAAGATCGGACTGGAGGCCGGATCCTCGATGTGCGATTCGATGGCCATCAGACCTTCGCGGCGCGCCTTGTTCAGCAGCACGTACAGGAGCGCCATGAGCTCCATGTAGACGTCCTTGCCGTAGCGCGAGCTTTTCAGCGTGTCCGGCAGTGCCTTCTTGACCAGCATCAGCGACTTCTTGCTGTTGCCGGCCAGGAACGCGCCGAAGGCCGCGCCGAAGATCAACGTCAATTCGAACGGCTGGTAAAGCGCGCCCATGTGGCCGCCCAGCGCTACGAAGCTGCCGATGACCGACACGATCACCACTAGAAAACCGATAACAATCAACACATCAGGCCCCTGCCAACGAAGTCTAAAACCGGCGTCAATGATCCCCTGTTCCCCCCAACCCAAAA
>NZ_CYTU01000026.1:6770-52810 GCF_001299375.1 Achromobacter sp. 2789STDY5608621
AGCATCCAGGCCCGGGTGAAGCTCAGCACGGGCTCGGCGGATTCGGCGCTGTCCACGCCGGCGTTCTCGAGATAGAGGCGGTACGCGTCGATGATGGCGCGGATGCCCTTGCTGCTGGTGCGCGTATTCAGGAACGAATACACGTTGTAGAACAACGAGGAATGGATATTCGGCAACCAGGTCATGAACCAGTCGACCGAAAAAGGCAGCATGCCCTTCGGTGGCGAGCAGCCGCGGATTTCGCGGTACAGACGTGCCAGGCGGTCGTGGCTGAGGCTGGTTTCAGCCTCCAACACCTGCAGCCGCGCGCCCAGAGTGATCATGGAGCTGGCTAGCAGGATGTCATCCGCTTCCTGCGAAACGCTCTTGGTGGCCATTACACGTGTCCGAGTGGGAATCGACAGGCCGTCAGGCCAGTTCTTCAACAGGTTGCTTGGCCAGCAGGATCGTCGCGTGCGCTTGCTGCAGCGCGCCGCCCAGCACATCATGGGTCAGTGCGGACAGCAGGCTGTAGTCGTCGAAACGGAAACGGCACAGGAGCGAACTGGAGCTGGCCAGCTTCACCAGCTGAGCCGGAGAAAGACGCATCAGGATATCGGCAACCTCGTTGCTGAAACCCAGGCGGAACATCGATGCAGCATAGTCATCGCGCAGCATGCGCTGTGCGAGAAGAAGGTAGGACAGATTCACTTCACGGATATCTGCCAGCAAAGAATTTTCGACTTGTTGCACGCCCGACTCCCTATTCCCTATCCCACCGAAGGGGCTTGATAACCAAGGACAATGGCAACGTTTGTTGCACAGTATCCGCTGCATCCTGTTTTAATGCGAAATGTATCATTTGTTCGCAATTTAAGTAAAATTTACCACAGGTCATGTCATTTTCTATGACTTATATGACAAATCTTTGTTGATATCGCGCAACTAGAGACTTTAGATACACCTTGACATAGAAAGTCCTGGCAAATGTACGTCAATTTGGCAAATAAGCATTCAAAACGTTGCGTGCTTTAAGGAATGAAATACCGACTTTTGCCGACAATGACACCTTGCCGATCACAAAATATTGCTAGCTTTAGCGTAGCCGCGCGTTTGTCGACAATGTCGCAAATTGACAACAACCGACAATGCGTCACGATGGACACCGCCTGACACTCCCGCAATGCCCCACGCAGATGACAGCTTGGTCGAATATGCCCCGCTAGTGCGGAAGCTGGCCCTGCAATTGCTCGCCCGGCTGCCGGCCAGCGTTGAGCTCGACGACCTGATCCAAGCCGGCATGATCGGCCTCTTGGATGCCGTGCGCCGCTACCAGGAAACCGCCGACGCCCAGTTCGAGACCTACGCCACCACCCGCATCCGCGGCGCCATGCTCGACGAGCTGCGGGGCCAGGACTGGCTGCCGCGCAGCGTGCGCGCCAAGGCCCGCAAGATCGAACAGGCCATCCAGCAGCTCGAGCAGCGCCTGATGCGCGCGCCCTCCGAGGCCGAGATCGCGCAGCAGATGGAAATGCCGCTGGCCGAATATCAGACGCTGTTACACGACGCCCAGGGCGTGCAGATCGTCCACTACGAAGACTTCGCCACCGAGCCCGACGCCGCGTCGGGCCAGACCGACTGGACCGCCACGCTGAATCACGGCACCGCCGGCGGCAACCCGCTGGACTCGCTGCTGGCCGGCGATTTCCGCCAGGCGCTGATCCTGGCCATCGACACCCTGCCCGACCGCGAGAAACTGCTGTTGTCGCTGTGCTACGAACAGGGCCTGAACCTGAAGGAAATCGGCGCGATCATGAACGTGACCGAGGCCCGCGTCTGCCAGTTGCGCTCGCAGGCCACCGCGCGCATCCGCGCCAAGCTGCGCGAACAGGCCTGGCAGCATCTGCCCCAGGAAGGGCAGATCGCGCAGATCATCTGACGGGCGCAGCCGCCGGACCGGATGCCCCGTCCGACGCCCAGGCGGCGCGCCTTGCGTCCGGAATTCCGGGAAAATCGGACGTTGTTCATGCCATTACGCCCCCGGCGCCCTTGTTAGCCTTCCACGCTGACACCAATAATGGTGCGCGCGGCGATCCGCCGCCGGCCGCGCACCGCGATCCCTGGAATTTCGCCATGAGCGCACCCGACGTCCTGACGCAGGCCATTTCCGACGCCTACGACGAAACCCCGTACATTTCCCTGCCCTTTTCCTACACCTCGCCCGGCAACCTGCGCGCGGTCGCGCACCTGTACCAGTTGCCGGCGCCGGCGCTGGAGCAGGCCCGGGTGCTGGAACTGGGCTGCGCCGCCGGCGGCAACCTGTTGCCATTCGCGCTGGCCTACCCCGAGGCCCGCGTCGTCGGCATCGACCTGTCGCCGCAGCAGATTGACGCGGGCCGGCTGATCGCGGAAGCGGCGGGCGCGCGTAATCTCGACCTGCGGGCCATGAGCCTGACGGACATCACCGCCGACTTCGGCACTTTCGACTACATCATCTGCCACGGCGTGTTCAGCTGGGTGCCGCCGGAGGTGCGTGACGCGATCCTGCGCATCTGCCGCGAAAACCTGGCGCCGCAAGGCATCGCCTACGTCAGCTACAACACCTATCCGGGCTGGAAGGCGTCCGACGTGATCCGCGACGCCATGATCCTGAACAGCTTCGGCGCGGAAACGCCGCAGGACAAGCTGGTTCGCGCCAAGGCCATGCTGGAACTGATCGAGGGCGGCCTGTGGCAGAGCAACCCGCTGCGCTCGGCGCTGCAGGAAGCCGCCCGCAAGCTGCGCGGACAGACCGATCACTATCTGCTGCACGAATACCTGGAGGCGATCAACACGCCCTGCTATTTCCTGGAATTCGCCGCCGCGGCGCAACAAGCCGGCCTGGCCTACGTGACAGATGCCGAACCGCAATTGACGTTCCCCTCCACGTTCGGCGGCACCGTGGCGCTGGGCCTGAACGGGCTGTCGGTCAACGCCGGCCGGGAAATGCGCGAGCAATACCTCGATTTCGCCATCGGCCGCTCGTTCCGCAAGAGCCTGCTGGTGCATGCCGAGCGCGCCGGCGACATTCTCGACCAACCCGAGGGCGGCGCCTTTGTCGCCATGCATTTCGCCGCCGACCTGACGCCGCTGCCCGGCGCGGCGGGCGCCCCGGCCGGGCAACGCCAGTTCCGCACCGCCGCCGGGACCGCCATCACCACCCAGGATCCGGGCATGATCGCGTTGATGGAAACGCTGGCCCAGGCCTGGCCGCGATCGCTGCCGTTCGCCGCGCTGCTCGAAACCCAGCGCGGACACGCGGCCGACGCGGCGGCCGACACCCTGGCCAACGCGATGATCGGCCACCTGGTGACGCTGGTGCAGGCCAGCGCCCTCCACTACCGCCTGGAACCGGCCGCCTACCAACCCGCGCAGGCCAAGCCGCGCCTGATCCCCGGCGCCCTGCAATTACTACAAGAAGTAACAAAACCGAATTCCCAGGTCGGCATGCACAACCTCTGGCATCACCCGGTCACGGCGCCCACCGACGCCCTGCACCAATATCTGATGCGCCACATCGACGGCGAGCACAGCAGCGCCGAACTGCGCACCCTGGCGCGCGACGCGCTGACCGCGGGACGCCATCCGCACCCGGACGGCAAATCCTACAAGGGCGCCCGCAACCTGGATCCGGTGGCCCAGGAAATCGTCAACAGCCTGCTGGCCGCCCTGCGCCGCGCCGGCCTGCTGCTGCACTGACAGGCCCGTCCGGCGGCCGTGCTCCGGCCGTCGGACAAGTCTGTATATGTTGCTTCCTCACCCGTCCGGCCGACCGGCCAGACCGTAAGACCAGTCTGTAAGTGGTATCCAACAACATTTTGTGAATACCAAAAAAAAGCCCTAAAGATTGATTTGCGACTGCCGTAATCCTTGCAACGGAGAAATTCGAAGACGCAAGAAATCGAATTCTTCCCGTTACAACGATGGGCGGCCCCGCTGCCCGGTTTGAAGAAGCCTTTCTCTCTTGGGAGCCTAAACATGGCTGCAGTCATTAACACCAACTACTTGTCGCTGGTTGCTCAGAACAACCTGAACAAGTCGCAATCTTCCCTGGGTACCGCCATCGAACGCCTGTCGTCGGGCCTGCGCATCAACAGCGCCAAGGACGACGCCGCCGGTATGGCCATTGCCAACCGCTTCACCGCCAACGTGAAGGGTCTGACCCAAGCCGCTCGTAACGCCAACGACGGTATCTCGCTGGCCCAGACGACGGAAGGCGCCGCCTCCGAAATCAACACCCACCTGCAGCGCGTTCGCGAACTGTCGGTGCAAGCCGGCAACGGCAGCTACTCGCAAGAGCAGCTGAACTCGATGCAAGACGAAATCAACCAGCGTCTGTCGGACATCGACCGCATCTCGCAACAAACCGACTTCAACGGCGTGAAGGTTCTGTCGGCCAACGCCAAGCCCCTGACGCTGCAAGTCGGCGCCAACGACGGCGAAACCATCACCCTGAACCTGTCGGAAATCAGCGTCAAGACGCTGGGTCTGGACGGCTTCAACGTGAACGGCACCGGCGTGACGCAAAACCGCACCGCCACCGTGTCCGACCTGCAAGCCGCTGGCGGTTCCGCCACCGGCAACGACTGGACCGTGACCACGAACCACGCCAGCGCCACCGCTGACCAAGTGTTCGCCAAGCTGGAAGGCGGCAACAAGGTCACCATCGGTACCGGCACCGCCGCTACCGTCTACAGCTACGACGCCGCCAACAAGAACTTCACGTTCACCGACAAGTCGGCCTCGAACGCCGCCACCGTCACCTCGCTGGCCAACTCGCTGCGCCCGGCCACCGGCACCACGACCGCCACCTACACCCACAGCAACGGCTCCGCTTCGACCTCGTTCGAAGTCGACGCCACGGGCAAGGTCACCGTCGGCGGTCAAGCCGCCTACCTGGACGCCGCCGGCAACCTGACGACCAACAGCGCCAGCGCCACCGCCGCCACGCTCGACTCCGTCATGACGGCTGCGTCGAACAACACCGGCACCGCCGGTTCGTCGTCGGTCTCCATCAATGGCAAGACGTACTCCAACACGGGTACGGCCAACCAACTGACGTTCACCAACACCATCGCTTCCGATGCGCTGCTGGCCAACGTCAAGGCTGCCGCCAACTCGACGATCCAGCTGGGTCAAGGCATCACCAGCGCCACGGTCACGCTGGCCAACGGCACCTCGTCCGACACGTACGTCGACGACAAGGGCGCGTTCACGACCACCAAGAACTACACCACCGTCTACACCGTCGACCCCAACACGGGCAAGGCCACGGTCAAGAGCGGCACGGGCGCAGGCGACTACGCTCCCAAGGTTGGCTCCACCGCCTACGTCAGCGCCTCGGGCAAGCTGACCACGGACACGACCAGCAAGGGCACGCTGACCACCGATCCGCTGAAGACGCTGGACGCCGCCTTCACCAAGCTGGACAAGCTGACCGGTGAACTGGGTGCCGTGCAGAACCGTCTGGAATCGACCATCGCCAACCTGAACAACGTGGTCAACAACCTGTCGAACGCCCGTTCGCGCATCCAGGACGCCGACTACGCCACGGAAGTGTCGAACATGTCGAAGGCCCAGATCCTGCAACAGGCTGGCACCTCGGTTCTGGCGCAAGCCAACCAAGTGCCGCAAACCGTTCTGTCGCTGCTGCGTTAATTCACGGCAAAGCAGTACGGACGGGGGAAGCTCCGGCTTCCCCCCGGCCAGCCGGCCACGGCCCTTCGCGCCATGGCCGGCCCCTCGAACCCGCCTCCCGGCGGGTTTTTTCATTCCCGCTGGCTTCGAGCGGTTTCATCCAAACTGGCGGGGAATTGGCACGCTGATTCGCTGAATGGGCGCGGGCCGGCGTCCATAGAATGAGCGCAATAGTCTCCCGAGGCTCGCCCCTCCTTCGCACGCCACATGTCTTATCCGGCCCATACCCAACGACAAGCCGCCGCCGACCCCGGACGCCTGGCTCCCAGCCACTCCCCCGCCCGGTTGCGCGCGACCGCCCATCTGTACGGGGTCGACAGCGTCCCCCTGGAACATGCCCGCGTGCTGGCGATCGGCTGCGGCGACGGCGCCGGCCTGCTGCCCTTCGCCCTGGCCCATCCGCAGGCCCAGGCGGTCGGCATCGACGCATCCGAGGCCCTGGTGACCCAGGGCACGGCGGCCGCCCAGCGGCTGGGCGCGGCCAACCTGCGGCTGTACGTGGGAGAAGCCGCCGACATCGGCACCCAGCTGGGCCAGTTCGACTACGTGATCGTCACCGGCCTCTATAGTTACCTGCCGGCGCCGGCGCAGCAGGTATTGCTGCAGGCCTGCGGACAGCTGCTGTCGCCGCAGGGCATCCTCTACCTGGACAGCCACGTCTATCCGGGCGCCAAGTCGCTGGAAGTGGTGCGCGACGCCATCATGCTGCACGGCCACGCCGCGCAGAACGACGCCGAACTGCGCCAGAGCGCCACGGCGGCGCTGTCCCTGTTCAAGGATGGCCTGGCGGCGTCCAACCCGCACGCCTCGACCCTGGCGGCCGCGGCGGAGCAATTCGCCCGCGCCCTTAGCGACACGGCGGCCGGCGCCAACCCGCTGTCCTGCAACCCCAGCTATTTCGTCGAACTGGCCGGCGTGGCCGCCCAGGCGGGGCTCGCCTATCTGGGTGATGCACAGCCGCTGAGCGAATTGCCGCTGTCGTTCGGCCAGGGAGTGTCGCTCAACCACAGCCTGCTGGCCATGGGACAGCCGGTTACGGTGCGCCAGCAATACCTCGACTTCGCCACCGGGCGCGCGTTCCGCCAGGGCCTCTGGCTGCGTGACGAACGGGCCGCCGAGGTCCAGCGTCCGGACCTGGCGCGGCTGCGCGACCTGCGTTTCGCGTCCGGCCCGATCCGGCTGGCCGCCAATGGCCAGGAACAAGGCGCCACCTATGTGAATCACCTGGGCCGCGCCCTGGTCACGCACGACGCCGACGTGGTGACGGTGGTGGACACGTTGGCGCATGCCTGGCCTGGCTCGCTGCCCTACAGCACCCTGCTGGCGGTCCTGCTGTACCGCAACCAGATCGACAACGATGCCGGGACCAGGATCCTGCAGCGCGTCCTGCAGACGCTGCTCGAGCACGATCTGGCGCACTACTGCCTCGACCGCGGACCCTATGACACCGAGGGCGGCGACACCTTCCACCTGCTGCCGTTCATGAGCGAAGCGGTGGCGGACGGCGAACCCGCGCTGCCCCGCTTCAATCTCTGGCACGAGGCCGTCAACTACCTGCCGCCGCCCGAGCAGGCGGCGGTCGTGGCCAACCTCGCGGCGGGCCGCCTGCCCAGCGCCGCAGCCGACCTCGGCCCCGCCCCCGAACCCGCGGACGTGGCGGAGACCCTGGCGCTGCTCAAGCGTTATGCCTTGACCCAAGGCGGCCCCAAGGCCTGGGCCGATCTGCTGCGCCGCACGCTCGAGGCCGCGGGGGAAACCTATATGCCGCTGGCGGGCATGTACGCCAGCGCGCGGGCCTGCCAGAGCCTGAATTCCCGGGTGCTGCAGGCCAGCGGACACCAGTCGAACCCGCCCGCCAGCATCGCGGCCCCCGTCAAGCGCATGCACGAACTGATGGTGCAGAAGGCCTACCTCGAGGCGGAACCCGTGGCGCGCCAGCTGACCAAGCTGTCGCCGCGGTTCTGGGATGCCTGGGAAGTCCTGACCGTCGCCTTGTTCAGCACCTTCCGCAGCCCGCAGGCCCTGCTGCCGGCGCTGACCATGCTGGACCTGGCGCCGGCCGACCCGCAGAGCCACATCGTGCTCGCCGCCGTCCTGACCCAGCTGGGGCGCACCTCCGAGGCGATCGGCGTGGCCCGCCGCGCGATCGAACTGGATCCGCGCAGCGCCGAAACCCATTCGGCCCTGGCCGACGCGCTGGCCGCCGAGCGCCGCTACAAGGAAGCCGAGGCCTGCAATCAGACCGCGCTGGCCCTCGATCCGACCCACCGCAAGGCGCTCATCAACCTGAGCAAGATCTACATCGACTCGGGCGAGGTAACGCAGGCCGAGCTGATGACCCGCCGGACCCTCACGCACTATCCGACTGCTCCCGTGGCCCGCAACAACCTGTTGTTCGCCATGAACTATTCGGACGATCGCACGGCCGAAGAGGTGTTCCAGGCCTACCGCGACTACGACACCGACCTGTGCGTGCCGCTGCGTTCGAGCTGGAAGCCGCACGCCAACAAGCGGGATCCGGCGCGCAAGCTGAAGGTCGGTTATGTCTCGCCCGACTTCCGCCAGCATTCCGGCAACTACTTCATCGAGCCGGTGTTCGCCCACCATGACCGCGAGCGCTTCGAGCTGACCGCCTACGCGGAGCTGGTGGCCGAGGACGCCACCACGCCACGCCTGAAGGCCTATTTCGACCACTGGGTGCCCACGGCGGCGCTGACCGACGTGCAACTGGCCGAACGCATCCGCGCCGACGGCATCGACATCCTCATCGACGTCGCCGGCCATACCGCCGGCAACCGCCTGGGCGCGTTCGCGCGCAAGCCGGCGCCGGTATCGCTGACCTGGCTGGGCTTCGGCTACACCACCGGGCTGTCGGCGATCGACTACATCATGACCGACGGCGTCATGCTGCCCGAGGGCTACGAACACCTGTTCTCGGAAAAGCCCTGGCGCCTGCCGCAAGGCAATTTCATCTATCGGCCCGGCGGCGGCATGGGCGACCCCGGCCCGTTGCCGGCCCTGAAGAATGGTTACGTGACCCTGGGCACGCTGACCCGCGCGATCCGCATGAACGACCGCACGGTCAAGGTCTGGTCCGAGATCCTGCGCCGCCTGCCGCGGGCGCACCTGGTGGTCAACAGCACCAGCTACCGCGACGGCCCGATGTGCGAGCAGTTGATCCGCCGCTTCGAGGCTCACGGCATCGAGCGCCAGCGCCTGGAGATCGGCTGCACCAGCCCGGCCTGGGACGTGCTGCGCGGCATGGACATCGGCCTGGACTGTTTCCCCCACAATTCCGGCGTGACGCTGGTCGAGACGCTCTACATGGGCGTGCCCTACGTGACGCTGGCCGACCGTCCCAGCGTCGGCCGCATCGGCGCCTCGGTGCTTCAGAGTGTCGGCCATCCGGAATGGATCGCCGACAACGAGGCGGCCTACGTCGACAAGGTGGTGGCGCTGGCCAGCGACATCCCGGCGTTGCAGGCCCTGCGCGGCACGCTGCGCGACCAGATGGGCGCAAGCCCCCTCATGGACGAGCCGGCATTCGCCCGCAAGTTCGAAGCCGCCCTGCGCGGCATGTTCACGAATTGGTGCGAGAACCAAGCATGAAAGCAATCATCCTGGCCGGTGGCCTGGGCACCCGGATTTCCGAAGAAACGCATACGCGCCCCAAGCCGATGATCGAGATCGGCGGCCGCCCGATCCTGTGGCACATCATGAAGACCTACTCCGCCCACGGCGTGAACGAGTTCGTGATCTGCTGCGGCTACAAGGGCTACATGATCAAGGAGTATTTCGCCAACTACTTCCTGCACATGTCCGACGTCACCTTCGACATGGCCGACAACCGCATGGAAGTCCACCAGCGCAAGGCCGAACCATGGCGCGTGACGCTGGTCGACACCGGCGAGAACACCATGACCGGCGGCCGCCTCAAGCGCGTGGCCGACTACGTCAAGGAAGAAGAGGCGTTCTGCTTCACCTACGGCGACGGCGTGGCGGACATCGACATCAGCGCCCTGATCGCGTTCCACCGCCGTCATGGCGGCCAGGCGACGGTCACCGCGGTGCAGCCCCCCGGCCGCTATGGCGCGCTGCGGCGCGAAGGCGACCGGGTCACCGGCTTCACCGAGAAGCCGCGCGGCGACGGCGGCCTGATCAATGGCGGCTTCTTCGTGCTGTCGCCCAGCGTCCTGTCGCTGATCGAGAGCGACGACACCAGCTGGGAAGCGGCGCCGCTCGAAGCCCTGAGCCGCGACGGCCAGTTGCACGCCTATGAACACCTGGGCTTCTGGCAGCCGATGGACACGCTGCGCGAGAAGAACCTGCTCGAGTCGTTGTGGAACACGGGCAAGGCGCCATGGAAAGTCTGGTAAGCAGGGACGGCCCGACGTCCCTGCCACCACCGCGCGCGCCCTTGCGGGCGGCGCGGCGTCACTCGAAACGCCCGCTTTTCATTTGATCACCAGGCCCTGCCCGGTGGGCAGTTCCAATACCCGATACCCACGCTTGGCAAACCAGGGATCTTCGGCGTCCTTCTGGGCGCGATACGCCAACCAACCATAGTCGTCCAGGATCAGGACCGCACCGGGAACCATGCGATCGAACAGTATTTCCAGCGCGCCGATTTCCGCGTCGGCATTATTCAGGTCCAGATGCATGAAGGCGATCTTCTCGGGCGCGACATCGTGCAGGACTTCCGGAACCTTGCCCTGGCTGACGGTGACGTTGGGCAGATCGGCAAAACGCTGCGTCACCCAGCTGAACAGTTGCTTGCTGTGTTCGGGCATGGCGTGATGCGGCTGGGACGGATCGTGATCGAACAGATCGTAAAGATAGTAGTGGCGATCGGGATGGGACGAAAAATCGACCGCATCGCAAACGATCCGCGCCGTCGTGCCCTTGTAACAAGCACACTCGACGAAATCGCCTTCCAGGCGCAGGCCATTGCGCACACCCCACAGGACGACGGAAATCCGCCACAGCACCGCCTGTTCGATCGAGGTGCTGGCGTGGTTGCCAAATGCCGTCATCAGAGCGTCGTCTTCCAGAAAGCCCAGATTACGATGATACGTAAAGAGATTGTCCCCGGCGTAGGCCCCGGACACCGCCCCAATTCCATTCAGGGCCGTCTGGATGCCTTCATAAAACATATTGGGGTCCTGCAGCCCGAAAAACACTGTCTTCAGGTGATTCTTGCTCATGTCGGATACGCTCAAAACGAATATTGAATGTGATCGCTCAATCATCCGGAAAATTGGATGGTTTTGCGCTGGGTTGCCTTGGTACTGATGTTACAGAAAGCACCTCACACTTGGACGAAAAACTAGGGGCCGATTTCTCGACTGATCCCCCTATTGCCGCGCACCCATGTCACTAGAATGGGCAGTGTCGCGGAGAACGTCCCTAGAAATCCCATCCACACCATCGCTCGCACCTGATTCCCACTTAAGTACTCATGACCGGGTCCCCCTTGCCCTCTCCCACTTTCTGGCGCGACAAGCGCGTTTTGCTGACCGGTCACACAGGTTTCAAAGGCGGCTGGTTGGCGCTGTGGCTGCACCGGCTGGGCGCACGCGTCACGGGCATCTCCCTTGCGGCCGAAACGACTCCGGCGCTCCACCAGGCCGCGCGCATCGACAGCCTGATCGACGGCCGGCACTGCGACATCCGGGATGCCGCCGCCCTGCGACAACAGGTCCTGGAGGCGCGACCCGAAATCGTGCTGCACCTGGCCGCCCAGGCGCTGGTGCGGCCCAGCTACGCCGAACCGGTGGACACGTTCGCCACCAACGTGATGGGCACCGCGCACCTGCTGGACGCGCTGCGATCGGCGCCGGACGCCAAGGTGGCCGTCATGGTCACCACCGACAAGGTCTACCGCAACAACGAATGGCCCTACCCGTACCGCGAGCACGACACGCTGGGCGGCCACGATCCCTATAGCGCCAGCAAGGCGGCCAGCGAACTGGTCATCGCCTCGTACCGCGACGCCTTCCTGAAACAACAAGGCCTGGCGGTCGCCAGCGCGCGCGCCGGCAATGTGATCGGCGGCGGCGACTGGTCGGTCGACCGCCTGCTGCCCGACGCCGTGCGCGCCTGGCGCGATGGCGGCGAGCTGCACGTGCGCCGGCCCCAGTCGGTGCGGCCCTGGCAACACGTGCTCGAACCGCTGGCCGGCTACCTGACCCTGGCGGAGACGCTATGGCGGGATCCGGCGCTGGCCGACGCCTACAACTTCGGACCGGATGCCGCCGAGGCCGCGCCGGTGCGCACGGTCATCGACCTGGCGCAGGCCACCTATGGCCGCGGCCGCACGGTCTATGCCGAGCACTCGCAGGGACCGCACGAAGCCGGCCTGCTGACGCTGGATACCTCGAAGGCCCGCGCCGTGCTTGGCGTGGCGCCGCGCTGGCCGCTGGCCACGGCGGTGACGCGCAGCATGGACTGGTACCGCCGCTTCGACGCGGGCGAGGACGCGCTGGCGCTGTGCCAGGCCGACATCGACCGCTACGCGGGGCCGCGATGAGCCTGGAGATCCACGACACGCCGCTGGCCGGCCTGAAGCGCGTGCGGCGCCACCCGCGCGGCGACGCGCGCGGCTTCCTGGCGCGCCTGTTCGATGCCGAGGCCCTGCGGGCCGCCGGCTGGGACGGTGCCATCGCGCAGGTCAACCATACCCATACCGCCCAGGCCGGCACGGTGCGCGGCATGCACTACCAGTTGCCGCCGCATGCCGAGATGAAGCTGGTCAGTTGCATCCGCGGCGAAGTCTGGGACGTGGCGGTGGATCTGCGCCGCGGCTCGCCCACCTTCCTGCAATGGCACGCCGAACGCCTGTCCGCCGACAACGGCTGCGCGCTGCTGATCCCGCAGGGCTTCGCCCATGGCTTCCAGACGCTCGGCGACGACGTCGAGATGCTGTATTGCCATTCCGCGGCCTACGCCCCGCAGGCCGAGGCCGGCCTGCATTTCCAGGATGCCCGCCTGGGCATTGCCTGGCCCCTGCCCCCTACCCTGGTGTCCGAGCGCGACCTGAATCATCCGCGCCTGGATGCCGCTTTCCCGGGAGTCGCACTGTGAAGTGCCGCCACTGCCAGGCCGAACTGAGCCTGCCCTTTCTCGACCTGGGCCACGCGCCGCCGTCCAATGCCTACCTGAGCGCCGACGCGCTGCGCGGCCCGGAAACCTGGTTTCCGCTGCGCCTGCTGGTGTGCGAATCGTGCTGGCTGGTCCAGACCGAGGACCACGCCGGCCGCGAGGCCCTGTTCACCGACGACTACGCCTACTTCAGCTCGTTCTCGTCGTCCTGGCTGGCGCATTCGCGCCGCTACGTCGACGCCATGGCCAGCCGCTTCGGCCTGGGCCCGCAGAGCATGGTGTGCGAGATCGCTGCCAATGACGGCTACCTGCTGCAGTACGTCAAGGCCGCCGGCATCCCCTGCTATGGCGTCGAACCCACCGCCAGCACGGCGCAGGCCGCGCGCGAACGCGGTATCGACATCGTGCAGCGCTTCTTTGGCGTCGAACTGGGCGACGAACTGGCCAGCACCGGCCGCGCGGCCGACCTGGTCGCCGCCAACAACGTGCTGGCGCACGTGCCGGACATCAACGATTTCGTCTCGGGCTTCGCCGCGCTGCTCAAGCCCCAGGGCGTGGCCACCTTCGAATTCCCGCACCTGCTGCGCATGGTGCGCGAGAACCAGTTCGACACGGCCTATCACGAACACTATTCCTACCTGTCGCTGACCGCGGTCGCGCGCATCTTCCGCGCCAACGGCCTGGCGGTGTTCGACGTCGAGCACCTGCCCACCCACGGCGGCAGCCTGCGCGTGTATGCCCAGCGGCTCGACACCGGCAAGCACGAGGTGACGGCGGAGGTGGCGCGCACGCTGGACGAGGAGCAACAGGCCGGCATGACCGGCGCGGCCTTCTACGAGCGCTTCCAGCAGCAGGCCGAGCGCATCAAGAACGACCTGCTGGCGCTGCTGGTGGAGCTGCGCCGCAACGGCAAGCGGGTGGCCGCCTATGGCGCCGCCGCCAAGGGCAACACGCTGCTGAACTTCGCCGGCGTGCGGCCGGACCTGCTGCCCTACGTGGTGGACCTGAACCCGGCCAAGCAGGGCAAGTACCTGCCGGGCAGCCATATCCCCATCGTCGCCGAGGAAGTCCTGCGGCAGGACCAGCCCGAGTACATCGTGGTGCTGCCCTGGAACCTGAAGACGGAAGTCTCGCAACAGCTGGCCTACGCGCGCGAGGGCTGGCACGCCAAGCTGGTCACGGCCGTGCCCGGCCTGGCGATCGACGGCGGCCACGACGCATGAACACCGCGCCGGTCACCGTCCTGGGGGCAACGGGCTTCATCGGCCGCCACCTGCTGGCGCGCCTGCGCGCCGACGGCATCGCCTGCGAGGCGCCGGCGCGCGATGATGCCGGCCTGTTCGACCGCCCCCTGGGCCACGTGATCTACGCCATCGGCCTGACCTCGGACTTCCGCAGCCGGCCGCTGGACACGGTGGAAGCCCACGTCTGCCTGCTGCGGCGCCTGATCGCCGCCGGCCACTTCGACAGCCTGACCTATCTGTCCAGCACCCGCGTGTATGCCGGCGCCAGCGACACCCGCGAGCAGGCCGCGCTGACGGTCAATCCGAACCACGCCAGCGATCTCTACAACCTGTCCAAGCTGATGGGCGAATCCCTGTGCCTGCACGGCGGCCATCCGCGGGCCCGGGTGGCGCGCCTGTCCAATATCGTGGGCCTGCGCGACGCGCCCGACAGTTTCCTCGACCAGCTGCTCGAGGAAGGCGCGCGCGACGGCCGGATCACGCTGCACACCACGCTGTCCTCGCGCAAGGATTACCTGTACATCGACGACGCCGTGACCCAGATCCTGGCCCTGGCGCAATCGGACGCCACCGGTATTTTCAACGTGGCTCACGGCCAGGGCGTGGACAACCGCGCCATCGCCGAGTGCCTGGAAGCCGCCCTGGGCTACCGCGTCACCGAAGCGGCCGACGCGCAGCCCTGGGCCTTCGCCGATATCGACACCCAACGCATGCGCACCCGCTTCGGCCTCGCGCCGCGCGCGTTCGCCGACTATTTCCCGCATTTTCTGGCGCAGTACCGCCAACGCAAAGGAATCTGAATGTCCTACCTCGAAACCACGCCCGACGCGCATCCCGAATACCGCCAGGAAAAGGCCGCCCGCATCGGCTCGTTCGCGACCGACCAGGAGTTCCGCGAACTGTCGATCGCCTGGCGCCAGATGGCGCTGGAGCGCAAGTACATGAACAACTTCTCGTGGGCCGGCCGGCCGCTGATCCAGCTGCCCATGGACGCCATGGCCATGCAGGAACTGATCTGGGCGGTCAAGCCGGACCTGATCATCGAGACCGGCATCGCCCATGGCGGCTCGCTGATGCTGTCGGCCTCGATGCTGCAGCTGCTGGGCGCCGGCGAAGTGGTGGGCGTGGACATCGAGATCCGCGAGCACAACCGCCGCGCCATCGAGGCCCACCCGCTGGCCGGCCGCATCCACCTGATCGAAGGCTCCAGCATCGACCCGGCCACCATCGCCCAGGTCCGCGCGCATGCCGAGGGCAAGAAGAACATCATGGTGTGCCTGGATTCGAACCACACGCACGACCACGTGCTGGCCGAGCTGAACGCCTATGCCGACCTGGTCAGCGTGGGCAGCTACTGCGTGGTGTTCGACACCTTCGTCGAGGACATGCCGGCCGACTACGAATGGCCGGGCCGCCATTGGGGCAAGGGCAACAACCCCAAGACCGCCGTCTGGGAGTGGATCAAGAGCCACCCGGAATTCGAGATCGACCGCTCGGTCGAGGATCGGCTGCTGGTGACCTCGGCGCCCGACGGCTTCCTGCGCCGCAAGGCCTGACCGCGCCACAGGCGGCATCATGATCGAGATCGATCCGAGCGCCCGCGTATCGCCGCTGGCCGACATCGAGGATTCCACCCGCGGCACGCGGATCGTGATCGGCCCCGGCGCCGTGGTGGATTCCTTCGTCAAGATCAAGCCCGCCGGCGGCGCCGGGGACGTCATCATCGGCCCGGACTGTGTCATCAATTCCGGCTGCGTGCTCTATACCGGCAACGGCATCCGGATGGGCGCGCGCGTGGCGGTCGCGGCCAATTGCACCTTCGCCCCCGCCAACCACGAGTTCCGCCGCCGCGACCTGCCGATCCGGCAACAGGGGTTCCGCCCCAGCAAGGGCGGCATCGTCATCGAGGACGACGTCTGGATCGGCGCCAACTGCGTGCTGCTGGACGGCGCCATCCTGCGCGAAGGCTGCGTCATTGCCGCCGGCAGCATCGTGCGCGGAGAAATCGCCGCTTTCTCGATACAGGGCGGCAACCCCATGGCGGTACTCGGCTGGCGCGAAGAGACCGGCGACTGAGCGCCCCCCACGACATGATTGGTTGGAAGCCGGCTTTTTGCCGGCTTATTCCTTTTTTGCCCGGCCAGGCAGGCGGTCATAATTGCGTTCGTACGCTTTTGTATCTATATTTTTCGTAACATGACCACCACGCCTCCCGATCCACTCGCTACGCGGCATGACGGCACCACGGATCCAGACGACCAGGCGCCGGTGGATGCGCACACCCAGCGCTTGCGCGACGAGAACCGCGCCCTGCGCGAACTGCTGGCGGCGCAAGTGCAGGCCTCGATCCCGCGGCCCGGCCTGTTCAAGCGGCTGGGCTGGGCGCTGATCAGCGCGCCCGGCGCCGCCCTGGTGGGCTGGCGCAGCCTGATCGGCCGCGAGGACGCCACCCCGATCACCGGCAAGCGCGTGGGCTACGCCACCCTGACCGTCCTCTATACGCTGGCGATCTACGGCGCGCTGGTGTTGCTGGTGGTGTCCTGGAGCACGCCCAACGCCGCGCGCACCGGGGTGAACGCCGCCGGGCCGGTGCGGGTGCCGCTGGACGCCCCGCAGGGCGCCGGCCAGGAGCCGGCGAGCCCCGCCGCCCCGACCGACCGGAACAGCGGCGACGGCGCCGCCACGCCCCTCAAGGACACCGAACCGCCGCCCTCCCCGGAACAGGCGCCGCACAGCGCGCCCCAGGAGGACGCCCCGGAAACGACCGCGCCGGCGGCCCCCGCCGACAGTCCGGCCGCGCGCCCCGCCAGCGCCGCTGGCGGCAATGCCATGCCGGCCGCGGCCCGCGACCCCGCGCCGGCAGCCGCGCCCGGCGCGCCCGGCGCGCCCAAGCCGACGCTGCGGATCACCGAGATTCCCGCCGAGAATCCGCTCGCCTGGCTCGACAGTCTGAAAACCGAGCTGGCGCGTTGCGCCTCCCTGGGCTTTTTCGACCGCCCCGATTGCGCCTGGGCCGCGCGCAAGCAATATTGCGGCCCCAACCGGGGCTGGGGCGCGGTCAAGGAATGCCCGCCGCAGCCTTGACGCCGCCGCAGCCTTGACGCCGACGCTGACGCCGACGCCGACGCCGGAAAATTCTGCCGCGATGCCGCAAACTTTGCGATAATCGCTGAACCTCGGGCTTCGGCCCGGACAGTCTTCCACAGGACATCCGCCATGGATCTTTCCATCAGCAACACCGTGAACACCGGCCTGGCCATGCGCGACGCGCAGCTGATGCAGGAAGTCCAGGCCCGCGTCACCAAGAAAGCCATCAACGCCCAGGCCAACACCGTCGCCACGCTGATGCAATCGCTGCCGGTGGTCGCCATCGACGGCAAGATCGGCACCCGCATCAATACCCAGGCGTAACCGCCCCGGCGCGCGCGGCCGCGCCCTCTTCCTTCCGCTTTTTCCCGTCTTCGCCCGAGGCCGTCAGGCCTCCAGGTGCCCGCGCATCAATTCCTCGAACCATTCCAGAAAGATCGCCAGCCGGCGCGAACGCTGCCGCCGGTGCGGATAGAGCAGCGTCACGGGCATGGGCGCGGCGCGATGCGCCGGCATGACTTCCACCAGTTCGCCGGCATCCAGCAGGTCCCGCACGTCGAAGCGCGGAATCTGGATCAGCCCCAGGCCCGCCAGGCAGCAGGCGATGTAGCTTTCGGCATTGTTGACCACCACCCGGCTGGGCACCGTGATGGCCTGGCGGCCGCCGTCGCCGTCCGCCACCTCCCAGGGCAGTTCGCGGCCCGTGGTCGGCGAGGCGTAGCCCACCATCCAGTGCTCCGCCGGCAGCGCGTCCGGCGCCCGCGGCACGCCCCGCTCGCGCAGGTAGGCGGGGCTGGCGCAGTTGATCAGGGCGATGCTGCCCAATGGCCGCGACACGAGGCTGCTGTCATGCAGCGCGCCGATGCGCACCGCGCAATCGACGCCTTCCTGGATCAGATCGATGGCGCGGTCGCTCGAACCCAACGCCAGTTGCAGCCGGGGATGGCGCCGCAACAGGCCCGGCAAGGCGGGCGCCACCAGGCGGCGCGCAATGCGGCTGGGCACGTCGACGTTGAGCCGTCCGGACACCTGGCGCTGGCTCTGCTGGAACAGGTGGTCAATGTCTTCGACCTCGGCCAGCAGGGGCCGCACCCGTTCCAGCAACTGGGCGCCATCGGCCGTCAGGCGCACCTGGCGCGTGGTCCGGTGCAGCAGCCGCGCGCCCAGCTGGGCCTCGAGCTGCTGGACGGCGGCCGAGACGGAGGCGCGCGGCAGCTCCAGCGCGTTGGCGGCCTTGATGAAGCTGCCCATCTCCGCCACCTGCGCGAAGACGCGATACTGTTCGAATCTATCCATGCTTTCCCGGTTTGCGCCACCGCCGGCGGCACGGCGCCGCCCGTGACAGCATAGCCGGTCCGACAGGCAAGGCGGACGCCAGGGAGCGCCGCCCCGCACGCCGCGATGACGGCGGCATGGCGGGGCGCGACGTTCACTTGGTGGTGTAGCCGCCGTTGATCAGGATGGTCTGCCCGGTGATCCACCAGCCATCGCTGACCAGGTGGCGGATGAACGGCACCACGTCCTCGATGTCGGTCAGGCCGGTCCTGGAGAACGGCGACAGCGCGGCGGCGGTCTTGTGATACGCGACGGCATCGGCGCCTTCGGCCGGATAGAAGAACGGCGTGTCCATCGGGCCCGGCCCCACCGCCGTCACCGAGATGCCGCGCGCGCCGAACTCCTTGGCGGCGGCCCGAGTGTAGTGCTCGACCGGCGCCTTGGAGCCGGCATAGGCGGCGTAGAACGGCGTGAACGCGCCCAGCAGCGAGGTCACCAGGGTGCAGACCTTGCCGTTGTCGTTGACGTGGCGGCCGGCCTCCTTGAGAAAGAAGAACGCCGTCTTGGCGTTGACCGCGCTCATTTCGTCGTACTCGGCTTCGCTGATCTCGGTCAGCGGCTTCTTCAGTACCTTGCCGACGGTGTTGATGGCGATGTCGGGCCGCCCCACCGCCGCCACCGCGTCGGCGAACAGTTTCTCGATGGCGCCGGCCGTGGTCAGGTCGGCCTGGAATGCCACGCCCTTGGCGCCGGCGGCCTGGATCGCGGCCACCGTGGCGTCGGCGTCGGCCTTGGAGGCCGCGCTGTTGTAGTGGATGGCGACCGCCTTGGCGCCCTGCTTCGCCAGGTCGCGGGCGATCAGGCCGCCCAGGTTCTTGGCGCCGCCGGCGATCAGTGCGACTTTGCCCTTGATGGAATGGTCTGCCATGGAAAATCTCCCGCATGTGTCGATGGAGATTCGATTCTAGGCAGGCAGCGGGCCGGGATCAGCCGGGCGCGGCCGGATGGATCATCCAGGAAATCGTTCCAATGAAAAACAGCCCGAAGGCCGGGAGGCGCTTCGGGCTGCGGCGCCTGCGTCCGGATGCGAAGATCCGGCCGGCCAGGGCGATTTACTTCTTCTTCATCGGCGGCAGGTCGGTGCACACGCCTTCGGCCACTTCGGCCGCCATGCCCACCGATTCACCCAGCGTCGGGTGCGGGTGGATGGTCTTGGCGATGTCGATGACGTCCGCGCCCATTTCCACGGCCAGCGCCACTTCGCTGATCAGGTCGCCGGCATGAGTGCCGACGATGCCGCCGCCCAGGATGCGGTGCGACTCGGCGTCGAACAGCAGCTTGGTGAAGCCTTCGTCGCGGCCGTTGGCGATGGCGCGACCGGAAGCG
This sequence comes from Achromobacter sp. 2789STDY5608621, assembly GCF_001299375.1. Lineage (NCBI taxonomy): Bacteria > Pseudomonadati > Pseudomonadota > Betaproteobacteria > Burkholderiales > Alcaligenaceae > Achromobacter > Achromobacter sp. 2789STDY5608621. The sequence goes on from NZ_CYTU01000026.1 coordinate 26,579, forward strand.
GCCCACGGGAACACGCCCTTCTCGACCTTGATGCCCTGCTTCTTGGCTTCGTCCTCGGTCAGGCCGACCCACGCCACTTCCGGATCGGTGTAGGCCACCGACGGGATCACGCGGGCGTCGAAGAACGACTTCTGGCCGGCGGCGGCTTCGGCCGCCACGTGGCCTTCATGCACCGCCTTGTGCGCCAGCATCGGCTGGCCGACGATGTCGCCGATGGCGAAGATGTGCGGCACGTTGGTGCGCATCTGGCGATCGACCTCGATGAAGCCGCGGTCGGTCACGGCCACGCCCGCCTTGTCGGCGCCGATCTTCTTGCCGTTGGGGCTGCGGCCCACGGCCTGGAGCACCAGGTCGTAGCGCTGCGGTTCCTTCGGCGCGCCCTCGCCCTCGAAGGTGACGTAGATGCCGTCTTTCCTGGCTTCCGCGCCGACCGTCTTGGTCTTGAGCATGATGTTGTCGAAGCGGCCGGCGTTCTTCTTCTGCCAGACCTTGACCAGGTCGCGGTCGGCGCCCTGCATCAGGCCGTCCAGCATTTCCACCACGTCCAGGCGCGCGCCCAGCGTGGAGTACACCGTGCCCATTTCCAGGCCGATGATGCCGCCGCCGATGATCAGCATCTTCTTGGGGATTTCACGCAGCAGCAAGGCGCCGGTGGAATCGACGATGCGCTCGTCCTGCGGCAGGAACGGCAACTTCACCGACTGGCTGCCGGCGGCGATGATGGCCTGCTTGAAGCGCAGGGTCTGCGACTTGCCGTCGGCGCCCTTGACCGCCAGGTGGTTGGCATCGGCGAATTCGCCCACGCCCGTCACCACCGTGACCTTGCGCGCGCGGGCCATGCCGGCCAGGCCGCCGGTCAGCTTGGCGACCACGCTGTCCTTGTAGCCGCGCAGCTTGTCCAGGTCGATCTTGGGCTCGCCGAAGCTGATGCCGTGGGCGGCCAGCTCGCGCGCCTCGTCGATGATGGCGGCGTTGTGCAGCAGCGCCTTGGACGGGATGCAGCCCACGTTCAGGCAGACGCCGCCCAGCGTGGCGTAGCGTTCGACCAGCACCACGGACAGGCCGAGGTCGGCGGCGCGGAAGGCGGCCGAATAGCCGCCGGGGCCCGCGCCCAGCACCAGCATGTCGTATTCGGCGTCGGCCGAACCCTTGAAGGTCGCGGCGGCGGGGGCCGGGGCGGCAGCGGCCTTGGGAGCCTCGGCCTTCGGCGCGTCGGCCTTGGGCGCTGCCTTGGCGGCCGGGGCGGCGGCGGCGTCGGCCGCTTCCACCTCGAGCACCACGGCGCCTTCGGCGACCTTGTCGCCGACCTTGACCGCGATCGACTTCACCACCCCGCCCTGCGAGGCGGGAATTTCCATCGAGGCCTTGTCGGACTCGACGGTAATCAGGCTCTGCTCGGCCTTGATCGTGTCGCCCACGGCGACCAGCACCTCGATGACTTCGACTTCCTTGAAGTCACCGATGTCCGGCACTTTGATTTGAACGGTATTGCTCATAGGGCTCCCCGTTTACAGCGCGATGCGGCGGAAGTCGGCCAGCAAGGCGCCCAGATAGGCGTTGAAGCGGGCAGCGGCGGCGCCGTCGATGACACGGTGGTCATAGGACAGCGACAGCGGCACGATCAGGCGCGGCACGAACTGCTTGCCGTCCCAGACCGGCTTGTGCGACGAACGCGACACGCCCAGGATGGCCACTTCGGGCGCATTGATGATGGGCGTGAACGAGGTGCCGCCGATGCCGCCCAGCGACGAGATCGAGAAGCAGCCGCCCTGCATGTCGGCCGGCGAGATCTTGCCGTCGCGCGCCTTCTTGGACAGGTCGGTCATTTCCTGGGCGATCTGCAGGATGCCCTTCTTGTCGGCATCGCGGATCACCGGCACCACCAGCCCGTTGGGCGTGTCGGCGGCGAAGCCGATGTGGTAGTACTGCTTGAGCACCAGGTTGTCGCCGTCCAGCGAGGCGTTGAACTCGGGGAACTTCTTCAGGGCCGCGACCACGGCCTTGATCAGGAAGGCCAGCATCGTGACCTTGATGCCCGACTTCTCGTTTTCCTTGTTCAGCGTGACGCGCAGCGCTTCCAGGTCGGTGATGTCCGCTTCGTCGTTGTTGGTGACGTGCGGGATCATGACCCAGTTGCGGTGCAGGTTCGCGCCGGAGATCTTCTTGATGCGCGACAGCGGCTTGGCTTCGACCGGGCCGAACTTGGTGAAGTCGACCTTGGGCCACGGCAACAGGCCCAGCGCGGCGCCATCGGCCGAGCCGCCCGCGGCGGCGGCCACGGGGCCGGCGGCCAGCGCCTGCTTGACGAAACCGCGCACGTCATCGGCGGTGATGCGGTCCTTCGGACCCGAGCCCTTGACCTTGCTCAGGTTCACGCCCAGTTCGCGGGCGAACTTGCGCACCGACGGCGAAGCGTGCGGCAGCTGGCCGGGCTTGAGGTTGGCGTCTTCCAGCGCGGCGGCCGGGGCCGGACGCGACGCGGCGGCGGGCGCGGCGGCAGCCGGCGCCTCGGCCTTGGCGGCCGGCGCCTGCTCCTTGGCCGGCGCGGCTTCGGCCTTGGCGGCCGGCGCGGCGGCGGGCGCGCTGCCTTCCACCACAACCACGATCGAACCCTTGGCGACCTTGTCGCCAACCTTGACCTTCACTTCCTTGACCACGCCGCCCTGCGAGGCCGGGATCTCCATCGAGGCCTTGTCGGACTCGACGGTGATCAGGCTCTGCTCGGCCTTGATGGTGTCGCCGACGGCGACCATGACTTCGATGACTTCCACTTCCTTGAAGTCGCCGATGTCCGGCACTTCGATCTCGACCGGACCGCTGCTGGCGGCCGGCGCGGCGGCCTCGGCCTTGGCGGCGGGCGCGGCGGCGGCAGCCTGCCTGGGGGCTTCGGCCTTGGGTTCTTCCTTGGCGGCCGGAGCGGCGGCGGCGTCGGCCGCTTCCACCTCGAGCACCACGGCGCCTTCGGCGACCTTGTCGCCGACCTTGACCGCGATCGACTTCACCACCCCGCCCTGCGAGGCGGGAATTTCCATCGAAGCCTTGTCGGACTCGACGGTAATCAGGCTCTGCTCGGCCTTGATCGTGTCGCCCACCGCCACCAGCACTTCAATGACTTCCACTTCCTTGAAGTCGCCGATGTCGGGAACCTTGATTTGCACGACGTTGCTCATGTCTCTTTACCCTCAGGCGTATTGCGGGTTGGCTTTGTTCGGGTTGATGCCGTACTTCTTGATGGCCTCGGCCACCTTGGCAACCGGCACCTTGCCTTCGTCGGCCAGCGCGCGCAGCGCGGCGACCACGACGAAGTGGCGGTCCACTTCGAAGTGCTCACGCAGCTTGGCGCGGAAATCCGAACGGCCGAAACCGTCGGTGCCCAGCACCTTGTATTCGCGGCCCTTGGGCACGAACGGACGGATCTGGTCCGCAAACAGCTTCATGTAGTCGGTCGACGCGATGATCGGGCCTTCCGTCTTGGCCAGCTGTTCCGTGACGTAGGCCACCTGCGGCTTCTTCTCGTCGGGGTGCAGCATGTTGTGACGCTCGGCGTCCAGGCCGTTGCGGCGCAGTTCGGTGAAGCTGGTGACGCTCCACAGATCCGAGGCCACGCCCCAGTCGGCTTCCAGCAGTTCCTGGGCGGCCATGACTTCGCGCAGGATCGTGCCCGAGCCCATCAGTTGCACGCGGTTCTTGCCCTTGCCGTGCGACTTGAGCTTGTACATGCCCTTGATGATGCCTTCCTCGTCGCCGGCGGTCAGGCCAGGCTGCGGGTAGTTTTCGTTCATCACCGTCAGGTAGTAGTAGACGTTTTCCTGGTCTTCCACCATGCGCTTGAGGCCATGCTGGATGATCACGGCCAGTTCGTGGCCGAAGGTCGGGTCGTACGAGACGCAGTTGGGGATGGTCGAGGCCAGGATGTGGCTGTGGCCGTCTTCGTGCTGCAGGCCTTCGCCGTTGAGCGTGGTGCGCCCGGCGGTGCCGCCCAGGAGGAAGCCGCGCGCCTGCATGTCGCCGGCGGCCCAGGCCAGGTCGCCGATGCGCTGGAACCCGAACATCGAGTAGTAGATGAAGAACGGGATCATGATGCGGTTGTTCGAGGAGTACGACGTGGCCGCCGCGATCCACGAGCTCATCGCGCCCGCTTCGTTGATGCCTTCCTGCAGGAGCTGGCCGTCGGCCGCTTCCTTGTAGTACATGACCTGGTCCTTGTCGACCGGGGTGTACTTCTGGCCTTCCGGCGCGTAGATGCCGATCTGGCGGAACAGGCCTTCCATGCCGAACGTGCGCGATTCGTCGGCCAGGATCGGCACCACGCGCGGGCCCAGCTGCTTGTCGCGCAGCACCTGGTTCAGGATGCGCACGAAGGCCTGGGTGGTGGAGATCTCACGGCCTTCGGCGGTGGGCTCCAGCACGGCCTTGAAGGCGTCCAGCGCGGGGGCCTGCAGTTGCTCGTCGGCCTTGGCGCGGCGGCGCGGCAGGTAGCCGCCCAGCGCGGCGCGGCGCTCGTGCAGGTACTTCATTTCGGGCGAGTCTTCCGCCGGCTTGAAGTATGGCAGGTCGGCCAGCTGGTCGTCCGGGATGGGGATGCCGAAGCGATCGCGGAATTCGCGGATCGAATCCAGCTCCAGCTTCTTCTGCTGGTGGGTCGGGTTCTTGGCCTGGCCCACGTGGCCCATGCCGTAGCCCTTGATGGTCTTGGCCAGGATCACGGTCGGCTGGCCTTCATGCTTGGAGGCCGAGTCGAAGGCGGCGAACACCTTGTGCGGATCGTGGCCGCCACGGTTCAGGCGCCAGATGTCCTCGTCGCTCATGCGCGACACGGCTTCCAGCAGCTTGGGGTGCTTGCCGAAGAAGTGCTCGCGCACGAACTTGCCGTCGTTGGCCTTGTACGCCTGGTACTCGCCGTCGACGGTGTCTTCCATGATCTTGCGCAGGATGCCTTCCTTGTCGTGCGCCAGCAGCGGATCCCAGTAGCCGCCCCAGATCAGCTTGATCACGTTCCAGCCCGAACCGCGGAAGTCGCCTTCCAGTTCCTGGATGATCTTGCCGTTGCCGCGCACCGGACCGTCCAGGCGCTGCAGGTTGCAGTTGATGACGAAGATCAGGTTGTCGAGCTTTTCACGGGCGGCCAGGGCGATGGCGCCGAGCGACTCGGGTTCGTCCATTTCGCCGTCGCCGCAGAACACCCAGACCTTGCGCTTGCTGGTGTCGGCGATGCCGCGAGCGTGCAGGTACTTGAGGAAGCGGGCCTGGTAGATGGCCATCAGCGGGCCCAGGCCCATCGACACCGTGGGGAACTGCCAGAAGTCCGGCATCAGCTTCGGATGCGGGTACGAGGACAGGCCCTTGCCGTCCACTTCCTGGCGGAAGTGGTTCAGCTGTTCTTCGGTCAGGCGGCCTTCGAGGTAGGCGCGGCCGTACATGCCGGGCGAGGTGTGGCCCTGGAAGTAGACCAGGTCGCCGCCGTGGTTTTCGTTCTCGGCGTGCCAGAAGTGGTTCTGGCCGCAGCCGATCATGGTGGCCAGCGAGGCGAAGGAGGCGATGTGGCCGCCCAGGTCGCCGCCGTCCGGCGGGTTGTGCTTGTTGGCCTTGACCACCATGGCCATGGCGTTCCAGCGCACGTACGAGCGGATGCGCGATTCCAGTTCCAGGTTGCCCGGATGCGCCGGCTCCAGGCCGGGCGGAATCGTGTTGACGTAAGCGGTGTTGGGCGAGAACGGGATGTGGGCGCCGGAACGACGGGCTTCGTCGATCAGGCGTTCCAGCAGGTAGTGCGCGCGCTGCGGTCCTTCGCGATCAAGGACTGCCGCCAGGGCTTCGAGCCACTCCTGGGTTTCTAGGGTGTCTTCGTCGTTGGCAGCCTGCACGGCGCCAGCCTGGGCGAAAGAGGACATCGTGTGTCTCCTGTTGGGGTTCGTTCGTGACCACACCCGCTTATTTATCTACTCGCGGACATGCCATGGTAGTCGGGATCATCCGGGCTACCATGCCATGCATGGGTCGGGGTGTTGTGCTAGAGACCAGCTACTCGGGAGCGGTTTCCCTATCAGCCGGCATTCTAAGAAAGAAGATTAACCGGTCGCAAGGAAAATTTCATGTTGCGGTACGGCATTTCATAATGCGAAAATATGAACGCAAGCTGAAAAGAACGGAAGGCACTTTTTTAGCCCATCCCCCTTCCGACGGGCTTGATTCCCGGCAATTCCCCGCCGACACGCACTAAAATGCCCGGTCTATCCGGCCCGAATTCCATGTCCAGCGCGCCCAAGTCCAATATACCCACGCCGTTCCACGACCACGCCCGCACGCGCCGACGCGGGGTGTACTGGGTCACGCCCGCGATGGTGCTGATCCTCTATATCTGTGTGATGGGGGTGTTCTTCTGGTTGCAGCGCATCCATGACGACAGCGTCATGTTCGTGACCATCGACCAGGAAATGCGGCAGCAGCGCCTGATCTGGGTGGTGCTGGCGCTGTCGTGCGTGATCGTCATCAGCCTGCTGATGCTGTGGCGCTATACGCGCTTCCGTTCCGCCGCCGAGGCCGCCCTGATCGCCGAGACCGGTTTCCGCCGCGCCATGGAGAACTCCATGTCCACCGGCATGCGCGTGCTGGATATGGAAGGCCGCATCGCCTACGTCAATCCGGCCTTCTGCCGCATGATCGGCTGGAACGAGGCCGACCTGATCGGCCGCAGCCCGCCCTTCCCCTACTGGGTGCCTGGCCGCCACGAACAGCACCAGCACACCCTGGACGTGCTGATGTCCGGCAAGACGCCCAGCAGCGGCCTGGAAGTCGAGGCCCAGCGCCGCGACGGCTCGCGCTTCACGGCGCGCATGTACGTGTCGCCGCTGCTCGACCCCAACGGCAACCAGATCGGCTGGATGACGTCGATGACCGACATCACCGAGCCCAAGCGCATCCGCGAGGCCCTGACCGCCGCGCACGAGCGCTTCATGACGGTGCTGGAAGGCCTGGACGACGCCATCTCGGTCACCGCCGACACCCACGACGGCCTGGAGCTGCTGTTCGCCAACCGCACCTACCGCCGCGTGTTCGGCGCCCAGACCGGCGGCCACGACGAGCTGCTGGCCGGCCGCCGCGGCCGCTTCACGGATGAATCCGTGGAAGTCTTCGCGCCCTCGGTGCAGCGCTGGTTCGAAGTGCACCACCGCATGCTGGCCTGGACCGACGGCCGCCGCGTGCGCATGCAGGTGGCGCGCGACATCACCGAGCGCCGCGGCCACGAAGAAGCCTCGCGCGTGCAGCAGGAAAAGATCCAGCTCACCAGCCGCCTGACCACCATGGGCGAGATGGCCTCGTCGCTGGCGCACGAACTGAACCAGCCGCTGACCGCCATCGCCAACTACAGCATGGGCGCGGTGGCGCTGGTCAAGGCCGGCCACACCAGCCCCAACATGCTGCTGCCGGCACTGGAAAAGGCCGCCTCGCAGGCCGAGCGCGCCGGCAAGATCATCAGCCGCATCCGCGAATTCGTGAAGCGCAGCGAGCCGCGCCGCCAGCGCGTGGCGATCGGCCGCATCGTCGACAACGCCATCGGCTTCGCCGAGATCGACGCCCGCAAGCGCCGCATCCGCATCGACAGCTTCGTGCCATCGAACGCCCCGGACGTGCTGGCCGACCCGATCCTGATCGAACAGGTGCTGCTGAACCTGCTCAAGAACGGCCTGGAAGCCATGGAAAAGAGCGAGTCCGACGAGCTCAAGGTGGCCGTGATCCTGCACGAGCAGCACATCGAGGTCGCGGTGGTCGACCGCGGCCATGGCCTGGCCGAGCCGGAGCGCCTGTTCGAACCCTTCTTCAGCACCAAGACCCAGGGCCTGGGCATGGGACTGAATATCTGCCGTACCATTATCGAATCGCACCACGGCCGCCTCTGGGCGGACCCGAACCCCGCCGGCGGTACTATTTTCCGCTTTACCCTGCCCTGCGCTGCGTCTCAGACGCAGGCTCAGAATGATCAGTCCGAGGAGTTGCACGCATGAACACGCCCCACCTGTCGAGCACGGTATTCATTGTTGATGACGACGAAGCGGTCCGCGATTCGCTGCGCTGGCTGCTTGAAGCCAACGGCTACCGCGTCCGCGCCTACGCCAGCGGCGAGTCGTTCCTGGAAGACTACGACGCCAGCCAGATCGGCGTGCTGATCGCCGACGTGCGCATGCCCGGCATGAGCGGCCTGGAACTGCAGGAACAGCTGATCGCCCGCAACGCCCCGCTGCCCATCGTCTTCATCACCGGCCACGGCGACGTGCCGATGGCCGTGTCGACCATGAAGAAGGGCGCCGTCGACTTCCTCGAGAAGCCGTTCAACGAATCCGATCTGCGCGAAATCGTGGCGCGCATGCTGGAGCAGGCCACGCAGCGCGTGAGCAAGCACCAGGCCCAGAAAGACCACGAAGCCATGCTGGCGCGCCTGACCGCGCGCGAGCAGCAGGTGCTGGAGCGCATCGTCGCCGGCCGCTTGAACAAGCAGATCGCCGACGACCTCGGCATCAGCATCAAGACCGTCGAGGCGCACCGCGCCAACATCATGGAAAAACTTGAAGTGACCACCGTTGCCGACCTGATGAAAGTGGCCCTGGCCAAACCCGAGGCACACGCATGACCGCTAGGATCATCGACGGCGCCGCCCTGTCGCAGCGCATTCGCGAAGAAGTCGCCCAACGCGTCGCCGCCCTGGCCGCCAAGGGCACCCGCCCCGGCCTGGCCGTGGTGCTGGTGGGCGAAGACCCCGCCTCCCAGGTGTACGTGCGCAACAAGGTCGCGGCGTGCGAGAAGGCCGGGCTGCATTCCATCAAGGAGCAGTACCCCGCCGACATGACCGAGGCCGAACTGCTGGCCCGCATCGACAAGCTGAACCGCGATCCGTCCATCCACGGCATCCTGGTGCAGCTGCCGCTGCCCAAGCACATGGACGCGCACAAGGTCATCGAAGCCATCGCCGCCGAGAAGGACGTGGACGGCTTCCACGTCAGCAACGCCGGCCTGCTGATGACCGGCCAGCCGCTGTTCCGCCCCTGCACGCCCTACGGCGTGATGAAGATGCTGGAATCGGAAGGCGTGGCCCTGCGCGGCGCCGAGGCCGTGATCGTCGGCGCCAGCAACATCGTCGGCAAGCCCATGGCCATGCTGCTGCTGGCCGCCGGCGCCACCATCACGATCTGCAACTCCAAGACCCGCGACCTGGCGGCCCAGACCCGCCGCGCCGACGTGCTGGTGGTGGCCACCGGCAAGCCCGGCATGATCGACGGCTCGATGATCAAGCCCGGCGCCGTCGTCATCGACGTGGGCATCAACCGCGGCGCTGACGGCAAGCTGTGCGGCGACGTCGATTTCGCCTCCGCCAGCCAGGTGGCCGGCGCCATCACCCCCGTGCCGGGCGGTGTCGGCCCCATGACCATCGCCATGCTGCTGGTCAACACCGTCGAAGCGGCGGAACGGGCCGCCGCCTGAAGACCGGTCCCGCGCCCCGCCGTGGCACCCCTGTGGGTTTGTCCCGCGCCCTCCCGGAGGGCCGGTGGGGCAAACCCACAGTCGTTTCGGGGGCCGCGCCCTTGCTTTTGGCCCGATCGCCCCAACCTGATTCCCATGCCCGCCGGCCGTATCGCCTCGATCCCGCGCCGCCCGCCCCTCTCACGCAATTGGTAACACCATGACCCAGAATCCCCTGCTCGCCCCCGTCTCAGAACTGGTCGACTACCAGGCGGTCAAGCCCGCGCACGTGGTGCCCGCCATCGAGGAACTGCTGGGCATCGCCCGCCAGGCCGTCGACCATGCCGCCGATCCGGCGCTGGCGCCCACCTGGGAAGCCGTGGTCGAGCCGCTGGATACCGCCTCCGAACGGCTGTGGCGCGCATGGTCGGTAGCCGGCCACCTGAACGCCGTGGTCAACACCCCCGAGCTGCGCGAGGCCTACAACGCCGCCCTGCCCCTGGTGACCGAGTTCTCGACCTGGGTCGGCCTGCACGAAGGCCTTTACCAGCAGTACCAGCGCCTGGCCGCCGCGCCCGATTTCGCGTCGTGGTCGCCGGTGCGCCGCCGCATCGTCGAGATGGCCCTGCGCGACTTCCGCCTGAGCGGCGTCGAACTGCGCGGCGCCGACCGTGAACGCTACGCCGTCATCTCCGACCGCGAGGCGCAGGCCTCGCAGAAATTCTCCGAGAACGTGCTGGACGCCATCGACGCCTGGTCGCTGCGGATCGAGGACGAGGCCCGCCTGGCCGGCATCCCCGCCGACGTGCAGGCGGCCGCGCGCGCCGCCGCCGAGGAAGACGGCCAGCCGGGCTGGAAGCTGACGCTGAAGATGCCCTGCTACCTGCCCGTCATGCAGTACGCACAGGACCGCTCGCTGCGCGAGGCGCTGTACCGCGGCTACGGCACGGTGGCGTCCGAACAGGGCGATGCCCAGTTCGACAATTCGCCCCTGATCGAGGAACTGCTGTCGCTGCGCGCCGAGGAATCCACCCTGCTGGGCCTGGGCACCTTCGCCGCGCTGCGCCTGCAGACGCGCATGGCGCGCGACGCCAAGGAGGTCACCACCTTCCTGCGCGACCTGGCCGCCCGCGCCAAGCCCTACGCCCAGCGCGACCTGGCCGAGCTGAAGGCCTACGCCGCCGCCGAGCTCGGCCTGGCCGAGCTGCAGCCTTGGGACGTGGCCTATGCCTCCGAGCGCCTGCGCGAGTCGCGCTACGCCTACTCCGAAGACGAGGTGAAGCAGTACTTCACCGAGCCGCGCGTGCTGGCCGGCCTGTTCGAGGTCATCGAGACCCTGTTCGACGTGCGCCTGGCCGAAACGCCGGTGTCGTCGTGGCATGCCGACGTGCGCGGCGTGCGCGTCGAAAGCCCCCAGGGCGACCTGATCGGCTACCTCTACCTGGACCTGTACGCCCGCGCCGGCAAGCAGAGCGGCGCCTGGGTCGACAGCGAGCGAACCCGCCGCGTGGTTGCCGGCCACGTGCAGACGCCGATCGCCTACCTGACCTGCAATTTCTCGCGCCCCAACGGCGACCGCGCCGCGGTGCTGACGCACGATGACGTCATCACCCTGTTCCACGAAACCGGCCACGCCCTGCACGCGCTGCTGTCGGAAGTGGACGAGCCCGGCGCCGCCGCCTTCGCCAGCGTCGAATGGGACGCCATCGAACTGCCCTCGCAGTTCATGGAGAACTTCTGCTGGGAATGGGCCGTGGTGCAGAAGCTGTCGGCCCACGTCGACAGCGGCGAGCCGCTGCCGCGCGCGCTCTACGACCGCCTGGTCGCGGCCCGCAACTACCAGAGCGGCATGCAGACCGTGCGCCAGATCGAGTTCGCGCTGTTCGACATGCTGATGCACGACCGCGCCAAGGGCGCCAGCATCGCCGAAGTGCTGGCTCTGCTACAGGAAGTGCGCGCCGAGGTCGCGGTGCTGTTCCCGCCCGCCTGGCACCGCCTGCCGCATGCTTTCTCGCACCTGTTCGCGGGCGGCTACGGCGCCGGCTACTACAGCTACAAGTGGGCCGAGGTGCTGTCCGCCGACGCCTACGAGGCGTTCGAGGAAGCCGCGGCAAAGCAGGCTGGCAACGCCCTGGGCACGCTCGATCCGGCCACCGGCGCGCGTTTCCGCCGCGAAGTGCTGGCCGTCGGCGGCTCGCGCCCCGCGGCCGAGTCGTTCGCGGCCTTCCGCGGCCGCGCCCCGCGCATCGACGCCCTGCTGCGCCACAGCGGCATGAGCGCCGCCTGACCGCGCCGCGCCCGCAAGACACGACGGCCCGCCTCGCGCGGGCCGTTTTTCATGCGGTGGCGGCGGCAACAGGCCGCCGCCACCGCGCCGCGCCTGGCGACCGATGGCCGGCCAGTTCAAGGCGCCATTGAATCTCGACGCGCCCTAGGCCGGCCGCCGCGCCGACACCACCAGCCAGCGCCCGTGCACCGATGGGTCCGATCCGGCCTGGCGCCAGAAGTGGCGGCTGTCCTCGTCCTGCGCGTGCTTGACGCGGGTCTGGCAATAGCGCCGCGCCGGCCAGCCCAGCATGCGCTCCAGCCAGCCGCGCCGCCCGGCTTCCGCGACGTGGTGCAGGGTGATGTCGCCAAAGCCGTGGCGCGCCAGCAGCAGGTGCAACTGCGCGAAGCCCCAGGGCAGCACCGCGGCGCGCGCGCCGGCGTCGGCGCGGCCCGCGCCGGTCCACGGATCCGCGTGAAAGCCTCGCAGCAGCGCCTGCAGCCGGCCGCGCACATGCCAGGCATTGGGCGCGGTCAACACCAGCGTGCCGCCCGGCCGCAGGACGTCGCGAAAGCCGCGCACCAGCAGGCCGGGGTTGATCGCGCGGTGGATGGCTTCGCTACAGACCACCGCGTCGTACGCCACGGTGGCGGGCAACGGCGTTTCCAGATCGTGCACGGTCAGGCGCCGGTAGCCGTTGGCCGGCGCCGGCAGCGTGGCCGGACCGATACCGTCCACCTCGACCAGGCGTCCGGTCGCCGGGCGCGCCATGTCGCCCAGCCAGCCGCGGTCACAGGGCGCGTCCAGCACGCTGTCGGCCAGCCGGCTGCGCAGGATGTCGAGCACCACCGGGTAATACGGAAAATAGGGATAGCCCAGCGCGGGATTGGCCGTGGCATTCATGGAGGGCACCTCGCCGGTCACTGACAAGGCCCTGAATGTACCGATCCGCGACGGCCGCGTGGGCCGATTTGCCAGATCCCCAACAATATTCCGACAAAGCTTCACAACTGCGCCCCGCCCTGCCTTGCGCCAGGACAAGCCCGGTGCTGGGCGACCCGGCGGCCGCCCCGTCGCCTGCGGGTAGAATCGACGGGTTTATCCCTCAACCGGCGATGGAACCCATGCGACACCTGATTACCGGCCGCGCCTGGCGCGGTCTGCTGTTGGCCTTGTGCATGCTGCTTGCCGCCTGCGGCGACCGCAATGTCGATTGGACGCTCTACAACGTCAAGGGCCACCTGCCCGACCTGAAGTTCTCGCTGCCGGGCGCCGGCGGCAAGACGGTCAGCAGCGATGACCTCAAGGGCAAGACGGTGCTGCTGTTCTTCGGCTACGCCAGTTGCCCCGACATCTGCCCGACCACCATGGCGCAGTTGACGGCGGTGCTGCAGAACCTGGGCGACAAGGCGCGCGACGTGCGCATCCTGTTCGTCAGCGTCGACCCGCACCGTGACACGCCGGATATCCTGCAGGCCTACGTCAACGCCTTCAACAGCAACGCCATCGGCGTCACCGGCAACGAAAAGCAGGTGGCCGACCTGGCGCGCCGCTACCGCGTCGCCTACCAGATCGAGAAGCCCCGTCCCGGCGACGACCCCGACCAGTACGAAGTGACCCACAGCCGCGGCGTGTATATTTTCGACAACCAGGGCCGCGCCCGCCTGCTGGCCTCGGACACCGACAGCATCGAGGCGATGACCAAGGACCTGCGCCAGCTGATCGACCTGACCTCGTGAGGCCGCCTGCAACATTGCTGCATCGACGATGCGGCGCAGCATGTTGCGCCCTTGCCCCACACACCAGTTGTTACAGCGCCGCCGCCGCGTGCATGAGTAATATCGGGGCACATCGCCCCTTTACCCTCGCAAGGAGTACGCGCATGAGCATCATCATCATGATCATCGTTGGCTTCATCGTCGGGCTGCTCGCCCGCGCGATCATGCCCGGAGACCAGAACATGGGGATCATCATGATCCACCATACTGGGCATCGTGGGCGCGGTCGTGGCCGGCTTCCTCGGCCAGAAGTTGGGCTGGTACGCCCCGGGCGAACCGGCCGGCTGGATCGGATCGATCGTCGGCGCGATCATCGTGCTGTTCGTGGTCGGCCTGATCGCCAAGAAGCGCGCCTGACGCCGCGGCGCACGCATCAAGCAAAGCGGGCCGATCTTTCGATCGGCCCGCTTTTTTCATGCCGCGATGACGCTCAGCCCGGCTGGCCGGCGCCCGCGGGCGCCGCGTCCGGCGCCGGCTGCGCGGCCGTGACGGTGCGCTCGGTCCAGCCGCCGCCCAGCACCTTGTACAAGGTCACCAGGTTGGACAGGCGCGACAGGCGCGTGTTGACCAGCGTCTGCTGGGCGTTGTAGAGCGAACGCTGCGAATCCAGCACCGTCAGGTAGTCGTCGATGCCCTGGCGGAAGCGCTGCTCGGACAGGTCATAGGCGCGCTGGTTGGCGGCCACCAGCAGTTGCTGGGCCTGGATCTGCTCGTCCAGCGTGCCGCGCCCGGCAAGGGCGTCGGCCACTTCGCGAAAACCGGTCTGGATGGTCTTCTCGTACTGCGCGACCTGAATGTTCTTCTGCACCTTGGCCAGGTCCAGGCCCGCCAGCAGCGAGCCGCCGGCGAAGATCGGCACCGTGATCTGCGGCACGAAGCTCCAGGCGCCGGAGCCGGCGTTGAACAGTCCGCCCAGGCTGGCGCTGGCGGTGCCGGCGTTGCCCGTCAGGCTGATGGTCGGGAAGAACGCCGCGCGGGCCGCGCCGATATTGGCGTTGGCGCCCTTGAGCTGGTGCTCGGCCGCGCGGATGTCCGGGCGGCGCGCCAGCAGTTCGGACGGCAGGCCGGCCGGCAGCGCGGTCGGCAGCATGCCGTCGTCGAGCTTGACGGCGCTGTCCAGCGACGCCGAGAGTTCCGGCGACAGCGGCTGACCCACCAGCAGCACCAGCGCATTGCGATCCTGGGCCGCCTGGCGCGTGTATTGCGACAGGTTGGCCTGCGCGGTGCGCAGCGACACTTCGGCCTGGCTCAGGTCCAGCGCGGTGGACAGGCCCTGGTCATAGCTCTGCTGGGTGAGCTTGTAGGAATCTTCCTGGCTCTTGAAGGTGCCGCGGGTCAGGTTCAGCAGTTCCTGGTCGGCGCGCAGCGTCAGGTAGGCGTTGGCCACCTCGGCGATCAGCGTCAGCTGCGTCGCCGTGCGGGTCTCGTCCAGCGCCAGGTACGATTCGAGCGCCTTGTCGCTGAGGCTGCGGATGCGGCCGAACAGATCCAGCTCCCACGAGGACAGCGCGGCGCCGACCTGGTAGTTGTGGCTGGTGGTGGCCTGGCCGCTGGGCGACAGGTCGGCCGGCGTGCGCTGGGCCGTTTCCTTGCCGGCGATGCCGACGCTGGGCATCAGGTCGGCGCGCTGGATGCGGTACTGCGCCCGCGCCGCCTCGACGTTCAAGGCCGCCACGCGCAGGTCGCGGTTGTTGGCCAGCGACTGCTCGATCAGCTGCTGGAGCAGCGGATCGGCGAAGAAGTCGCGCCAGCCGATGTCGGCCGTGGCCACGGCGCCGGCGGCGTCGGCCTTGTAGGCCGGGCCGGTCGGATAGGCCGACGAGACCGGCGCGTCGGGCCGTTCGTAGGTCGGGGCCAGCGAGCAGCCCGCCAGGGCCGCCGCCAGGGAAAGGGAAACCAGGGTTCTCATCTGCAGCTTCATTGCGGTTTTCCTTCGACGGACACGTCCTGCGCGTCGTTGGCGCTGGGGTCGTGCGGGTCGCGTCGCGCGCTCATGCGTTCCACCTTGAACAGGCGCAGCATGATCACGAAGAACGCGGGGACGAAGAAGATGGCCAGGAAGGTCGCGGTCAGCATGCCGCCGATCACGCCCGTGCCGATGGCGTTCTGGCTGCCCGAACCGGCGCCCGAGGAGATCGCGAGCGGCACCACGCCCAGGATGAACGCCAGCGACGTCATCAGGATCGGGCGCAGGCGCTGGCGGGCGGCGTGGATCGCCGATTCCGTCAGGCTCGCCCCGGCCTCGTAGTGCTCCTTGGCGAACTCCACGATCAGGATGGCGTTCTTGGCCGCCAACCCGATGGTGGTGAGCAGGCCCACCTGGAAGTACACGTCGTTGGACAGGCCGCGCAGCAGCGTCGCCCCCAGCGCCCCGATGATGCCCAGGGGCACCACCAGCATGACCGCGGACGGAATCGTCCAGCTTTCATACAGCGCCGCCAGGCACAGGAACACCACGATCAGCGAGATCGCGTACAGCGCCGGCGCCTGGGCGCCCGACAGGCGTTCTTCGTACGACATGCCGGTCCATTCGAAACCCACGCCCACCGGCAGCTTGCTGGCGATGCGTTCCATTTCGTTCATGGCCGCGCCCGAGCTGTAGCCCGGCGCCGCCTGGCCCTGGATGTTGTAGGACGGCACGCCGTTGTAGCGGTTCAGCTTCTGCGGGCCGAAGCTCCAGGTGGCCTTGGCGAACGCCGAGAACGGCACCATGTCGCCATTGCTGTTGCGCACGTACCATTTGTCCAGGTCGTCGGGCAGCATGCGCGCCGAGGCCTCGCCCTGCGCGAACACCTTCTTGACGCGGCCGCGGTCGATGAAGTCGTTGACGTACGACGAACCCCAGGCGGTGGACAGCGTGCTGTTGATGTCCGAGACGGACACGCCCAGCGCCCGCGCCTTTTCGCGGTCGATGTCGAGCTGGTACTGCGGCGCGTCCTCGATGCCGTTGGGGCGCACGCCCTGCAGGATCTTGCTCTGCGCCGCCTCGCCCAGCAGCTGGTTGCGCGCGGCCAGCAGTTTTTCATGACCCACGCCGGCGCGGTCCATCAGCTGGAAGTCGAAACCGTCGACGTTGCCCAGTTCCATCACCGAGGGCGGCGGCACCACGAACAGCTGGGCGTCGCGCTCGGTCTTCCTGAAATGGGCGTTGGCGCGCGCCGCCACGGCGGCCGCCTTGAGATTGGCGGCGCCGCGGTCTTCCCAGTCGCGCAGCTTGATGAACAGGATCGAGGCGTTCTGGCCGCGGCCGCCGAAGTTGAAGCCGTTGACCGCGAACACCGAGGTGACCGCATCCTTCTCTTCGGTCAGCAGGTAGTTGGTGGCCTCGTCGATGACGGCCTTGGTGCGTTCGGCGGTGGCGCCGGCGGGCGTCTGGATCTGGGCGAACAGGATGCCCTGGTCTTCGCCCGGCAGGAACGCGGTCGGGATGCGGGTGAACATCCAGCCCATGGCGATGACGATGGCCAGGTACACCACCATCAGGCGCTTGGTGCGGCCCAGGCCGCGCGCCACGGTATTGGCATAGCCGTGGCTGCTGCGGTCGAAGGCGCGGTTGAACCAGCCGAAGAAGCCGCGCTTGGTGCCATGGTGGCCCTTGGGAATCGGCTTGAGCAGCGTGGCGCACAGCGCCGGCGTGAAGACGATGGCGACGATCACCGACAGCACCATCGAGGACACGATGGTGATGGAGAACTGGCGATAGATCACGCCGGTCGAGCCGCCGAAGAAGGCCATCGGGATGAACACCGCGGCCAGCACCATGGCGATGCCGATCAGCGCGCCGGTGATCTGGGTCATGGACTTGCGCGTGGCCTGCTTGGGCGTCAGGCCCTCCTCGGCCATCACCCGCTCGACGTTTTCCACCACCACGATGGCGTCGTCCACCAGCAGGCCGATGGCCAGCACCATGCCGAACATGGTCAGGGTGTTGATGGAATAGCCGAACGCCGCCAGCACGCCGAAGGTGCCCAGCAGCACCACCGGCACCGCCAGCGTCGGGATCAGCGTGGCGCGGAAGTTCTGCAGGAACAGGTACATCACCAGGAACACCAGGATGATGGCTTCCACCAGCGTCTTGAACACTTCCTCGATCGACAAGCTGACGAACGGCGTGGTGTCGTACGGATAGACGACGTCCATGCCGGGCGGGAAATACGGCTTCAGGTTGTTGATGGTGTCACGCACCGCCTGCGCCGTGTCGAGCGCGTTGGCGCCCGGGGCCAGCTTGATCGCCAGGCCCGAGGCGGGCTTGCCGTTGTAGTAGCTGTCGATGGCGTAGGTCTGGCCGCCCAGCTCGATGCGGGCGACGTTGGCCAGGCGCACTTGCGAGCCGTCGGTGTTGACCTTGAGCAGGATGCGGCCGAAGTCTTCCGGACGCTCCAGGCGCGAGGGGCCGATGATGGTGGCGTTCAGCTGCTGGCCACGCACCGCGGGCAGGCCGCCCAACTGGCCGGACGAGACCTGGACGTTCTGTTCCTTGATGGCGTTGACCACGTCGACCGTGGTCAGGCCGTAGTTCACCAGCTTGGCCGGATCCAGCCAGATGCGCATGGCGTACTGCGAGCCGAACAGCTGGAAGTCGCCCACGCCCTGGGTGCGGCTGATGGGATCCTGGACGTACGAGGCGACGTAGTCGGCCAGGTCGTCCTTGGTCATCGTGCCGTCGGTGGACACGAAGCCCGCCACGATCAGGAAGTTCTTGGTGGCCTTGGTGACGCGGATGCCCTGCTGCTGCACTTCCTGCGGCAAGAGCGGCTGCGCCAGCGACAGCTTGTTCTGCACCTGCACCTGGGCGGTGTCGGGGTTGGTGCCCTGGCGGAACGTCAGCGTGATGGACATGCTGCCGTCGGAGTTGCTTTCCGAGGAAATGTACTCCAGGCCGTCAAGGCCGTTCATCTGCTGTTCGATCACCTGCACCACGGTGTCCTGCACCGTCTGCGCCGAGGCGCCCGGGTAGGTCACCGCGATGCCGATGGCCGGCGGCGCGATATTCGGATACTGCGAAACCGGCAGCTTCAGGATGGACAACGCGCCGGCCATCATCAGCACGATCGCGATCACCCATGCGAAGACCGGTCTATCGATAAAAAACTTTGCCATGCAAGGCTCCCTGACTACTGCTTGGCCGCCGCGGCGCCCGCCTGCGGTTGCTGCGCCGGCTTGGCGCCGGCTTCCGTGGCCACCACCTCGACGCCCGGGCGCACCATCTGCACGCCTTCCACGATGACCTTTTCACCAGCCTTCAGGCCGTCGGTGACCAGCCACTGGTCGCCAATGGCGCGGTCGGTCTTGAGTTCACGCAATTCGACTTTGTTCTCGGCATTGACCACGAGCGCCGTCGGCAGGCCGCGCTGGTTGCGCGTCACGCCGCGTTGCGGCACCAGCAGGCCGTCGGCGGCGACGCCGTCGACCAGGCGGGCGCGCACGAACATGCCCGGCAGCAGGCGGCGGTCCGGGTTGGGGAACACCGCGCGCAGCGTCACCGAGCCGGTGCCCTGATCGACCGTGACTTCGGAGAACTGCAGCTTGCCCTGCTGGGTGTATTGCGAGCCGTCTTCCAGCGTCAGCGTGACCAGCGCGGCCTGCTCGCCCTCGGCCTTCTTGAGCTGGCCGCTGGCGAGCGCGTTCTGCAGGCGCAGCAGTTGCACGCTGGACTGCGTCACGTCGACGTAGATCGGATCGATCTGCTGCACGGCGGCCAGGGCCGTGGCCTGGTTGGCGGTGACCAGCGCGCCTTCGGTGACCGAGGAGCGGCCGATGATGCCGTCGATCGGCGACAGCACCTTGGTGTAGACCAGGTTGATGCGCGCGGTGTCGAGCGCGGCCTTGGCCGACAGCACGTCGGCGACGGCCTGGTCGCGCGAGGCCACGGCGTTGTCGTAGGTCTGCTGGCTGACGGCGCGGGTGGCCACCAGCGGCTTGTAGCGCTCGGCCAGCAGCGCGGCGGTCTTCTGCTGCGCCTGGGCGCGCGCCAGGGCGGCCTTCTGGCTGTCGAAGCTGGCCTGGTAGAGCGCGGGGTCGATCTGGTAAAGCTGTTCGCCGGCCTTGACCTCGCCGCCCTCGGTGAACAGGCGCTTCTGCACGATGCCGTTGACCTGCGGCCGCACTTCGGCGACGCGGAACGGCGAGGTGCGGCCCGGCAATTCAGTGGTGAGGGAAACCGGTTTGGTGGTCAGAGTGACGACCGTCACCTGCGGCTTGCCCGCCTGGGGCGCGTCCTGCTTCTTGCCGCAAGCGGCCAACGTCAGGGCCGATGCCGTCAGCGTAAGCACCGCCGCACCGCGCCACATCGCGCTTTTCTTGTTCATAGATTGCATTCCCGATTTCCAACTAAAAAGGTAGCCTCACGCCCGCCCGCCGGGGCCTGCGCCCACAGGGAGACCGCGGCGGCCGCCGGACATCTGGCGGCAACAACGGCGCGACCCGAACCGTGCATCGGTTCGGCTCGTGAGGATTGACTGGGGTGTGGTTTCGCCTCAGACATTCAGGCAGGGCATCGACGCTTTGCTGCATTGCAGAATTCGCATTTTGCGTTATCCCGCCCGAGAAACAAAGAGGCATATTGAGAAAACATCATTCCAGATATGGGACAATAAATCACCCCATCGTGTGACAGAATCCCTTCCATGAAACGTCTACAAGGCATGGAGCTCTTCGTGGAGGTCGCCAAGACGCACAGTTTTAGCCGTGCGGCGGCCGCCCTGGGAGTGCCCAAATCGACATTGTCTCGCCAGGTGGCCGAATTGGAACGGTCCGTGGGCCTGCGCCTGCTCAGCCGCACCACCCGCAAGGTGGAGCTGACCGACGCCGGCCGGCTGTACTTCGAACGCTGCCAACGCATCGTCGCCGAGGCCCAGATCGCCCACGAGGAACTGCAGAAGCTGGTCGACACGCCGTCGGGGCCGCTGCGGGTGAACATGCCAGCGGATTTCGGTACGGACTTCCTGGCCGAATCGTTCATGGAATTCTCGCGCCGCTATCCCGACGTCACCTTTTTCCTGGACCTCGCCAACCCGGACCACGCCCAGCGCGTGTTCCAGACCTGCGATATTTCCATCGAGATCGGCGACCTGCCCGACTCGACGCAGATCGCGAGGCTGCTGGGCATGCTGCCCGCCCATCTGTACGCCTCGCGCGAATACCTGGAGAAGCACGGGGAACCCAGGCACCCCAGCGACCTGACCCGCCACGAGTGCATCGAGTTCCGCGCCGAAGGCGCCGGCCGCGTCACCCGCTGGCCGCTGAACAGCGGCGACCAGCACATCCAGTTCACGCCCGGCAACCGCTTTTCCGTCAACGGCGTGGCCATGGCCCGCCGCCTGGCGATGCTGGGCGCCGGCATCACCGTGCTGGTCGGCGGCCAGACCGCCGAGCAGAAATCGGGCCAGCTGCGGCGCGTGCTGCCGGACTGGCAGCTGGGACCGTTCCTGGTGTATGCCGTCACGGAAACCCGGCTCTTGCCCGCCAAGACCCGGATCTTCATCGAATTCCTGATGGAGCGCCTGGGCGGGGACGGGCAGGCGAAGGATACCGCGCCATTCATGAAATGACGGCGGCTCGGAAACAGACTGAAAAATTTGCTCGCGGCCGGTAGGCCCCGGCGCGGCATGCGCGCGGCGGCCCCGGACCGCCGTCCCGATCAGAAGCGTTCGTCGTCGCGCAGGTAGCGCCACTGCCCCAGCGGCAGGTCGCCCAGGGCCACGCGGCCGATGCGCACGCGCTTCAGGCCCACCACTTTCAGGCCCACCAGTTCGCACATGCGGCGGATCTGGCGCTTCTTGCCTTCGCGCAGCACGAAGCGCAACTGGTCGTGGTTCTGCCAGCGCACCTGGGCCGGCTTGAGCGCCTTGCCGTCCAGCGACAGGCCGTGGTTGAGCAGCGCCAGGCCGTTCTCGGACAGCTCGCCCTGCACCCGCACCAGGTATTCCTTGTCGATGCTGGAGTCTTCGCCGATCAGCAGCTTGGCCACGCGGCCGTCCTGTGTCAGCACCAGGAGGCCCTGCGAATCGATGTCCAGCCGCCCGGCCACGGCCAGGCCGTCCAGGTGGCCGCGCTCGAAGCGGTGCGAGCTGCGGTCGCCGGCAAAGCGCGACCGCGCGTCGATCAGCGCCACCGCGGGCGTGTAGCCCTTTTCGGCCTGGCCCGAGACGTAGCCGACCGGCTTGTTGATGAGGATGGTGACGCGCGACGTCTGGCGCGCCTGGGCGGCGCGTTCCAGCGTGATGACCTGGTCGGGGAAGGCGCGCGCGCCCAGTTCGGACACCACTTCGCCGTCGACCCGCACCCAGCCGCGTTCGATATAGCTGTCGGCCTCGCGGCGCGAACAGAGTCCACGCTCGGACATGAGCTTGGAGATTCGTACTTTTTCCATGGCCGGTATTGTATGCGGAGCGCACCCCGCGTCCCCAGGCGGCGGCGCGGGCCGATGCGGGGGCCTGCGGCAATCGGCCACAGGGGCCGGCATCGAACCGGCGCCCCGGCCTTGGCATAATACGCAGCCATGATGACCTCAGCAGCAACACATCGTCCTCCCCTCGCGGCAGGCTGGCTGGCCAGCGCGCCGCCGCGCCTGTCGCTCACCCAGCGCCACTGGCTGTTCCGTCCCGGCGCCCTGACCGCCGGCCTGCGCCAGGTCGGCCAGGTGCGCCTGCGGGTGCTGGCCGAATACGCCGACGGCGCGCCGGCCGACGAGGCCCGCGCCATGCGCATCGCCCCCGGCGCGCCGGTGTGGGTGCGCGAGGTGCTGATGTCGGTCGACGGCATCGACAGCGTGCCGGCGCGCAGCCTGACGCCGCTGCGCGCCTCGCACGGCGCCTGGCAAGGCATGCGGCGCCTGCTGACGCGACCGCTGGCCGACATGCTTTACCACGACAGCACCGTGGTGCGATCGCCGTTCGCCTGCCGTCTGCTGGCCTCGCCGGTGCCGTTCCACGCCACCGCCGCCGGCGTGCTGGTGCGCAATGGCCGCGAGCGCGACGCGCAGCGCGTCTGGGCGCGGCGCTCGGTGTTCTGGCGCCAGGGCCAGCCGCTGCTGGTGGCCGAGTGCTTCCTGCCCGACTTCTGGACCCTGCAGGCGGGCCGTCAGGCCCCGCCCCTGGTGCCGCACCAGCGCACCCCGCGCTGACCGGCCCGCCGCGCCGCGCTCAGGCATGCGCGGGACGCGGCCGGGTATCCACCGCCAGGCACAGCAGGGCCGTCAACAGCGCCAGGCCGACGTGGCCCAGGTACAGCGGATCGAAATCGGCATGGCTGAGCGCGCCCTTGCCCAGCAGCAGCACGGTCAGCGCCACGCCCAGCACCGCGCCGATCTGGCGCGTGGCCTGGTTGACGGCGCTGCCGACCGCGTAGTGCTGCGGCGGCAGGCGGTTGACCGCAGCGCCGGCCAGCGACGGCAGCACCAGGCCCACGCCCAGCCCGCTCAGGATCAACCCGGGCAGCCAATGCGCCAGATAGGCGGGCTCGGCGCCCGGCACCAGCAGGAACCACAGCCCGCTGGCGGCGTACACCAGTGACCCGCCCACCAGGAACGGGCGATGGCCCAGGCGCGCGGCCAGCTTGCCGGTGATGATCGCGGTCGGCATCACCAGCAGCGGCCCCGGCGTGACCGCCAGGCCGGCCTTTGGCAGGCTGTAGTGCCAGACCCCGGTCATGTAGAAGAAAAAGGCGAAGAACATCATCGCGAAGGCGATGCCGAAGCTGAGCGTGGCCAGGTTCACGTAGCGATAGGTGCGGTGCTTGAACAAGGCCAGGTCGACCAGCGGATGCGGCGTGGTGCGGGCCCAGCCGACGAAGGCCGCCAGCGACACCAGCCCCATCGCCGCCACCATCCACAGCTCGCCGCGGCTCCAGTGCGGCGATTCCGACTGCACGATGGCCAGCGCCACCGCGCCCACCGCCACCATCAGCAGGGCCATGCCCACGCCGTCGACCCGGCGGCGCGCCTCGGGCCGCACCGATTCCTTGAGACGGCCGGCGCCGAACCACAGCGACAACGCCCCCAGCGGCAGGTTGATGTAGAACGCCCACGGCCAGCCCGCGGCATCGACCACGAACGCGCCCAGGCTGGGGCCGACCGCCGCCGCCAGCGCGGCCACGGCGCCCCACAGACTCACCGCCACCGAGCGCTGCGAGGCCGGGAACGCCGCCAGCACGATCGACAGCGAGGCCGGCGTCAGCAGCGCCGCCCCCACCGCCTGCGCCACGCGCGCCGCGATCAGCCAGCCGACCGTGCCGGCCAGGCCGCAGGCGGCGGACGAGGCCAGGAACAGCAGCACCCCGATCATGAACATGCGCTTGCGCCCGTGCGTGTCGGCCAGGCCGCCGGACGGGATCAGCATGGCCGCGTAGACCACGGTGTAGGCATTCAGCACCCACGACATGTCGGCGGCCGAGGCCTCGGGAAAGCCGGCGCGCATGGCGCTGAACGCGGCGTAGAGCATGGTCGCGTCGAGCGAGGCCAGGAACACGGCGACGCTGGCGATCCAGAAGATCGGCCAGGGCGACGCGGCCGCGGACGGCGAGGCGGCGGAAGCCGCGGGGGTGGCGTGGGAGTGCATGGCGGTCGGGCTTGGAGGAAACGAGGGATCGGAAGGAAAAGGAGCGGCTTACGCCAGCAGATAGGAGGCCGGGCTGGCCGACAGGCCCTGCTTGACCTGGCGCGTCGCGTCATCGGCCAGCACTTCCTCGGCGCCGGCCTCGAGTGCGTCGAAGGCCTGGACCACGACGTCCTCGGGCGCGAGCTTGGGCGCGTCCAGGTCGCGCGTCAGGTCGGTATCCACAAAGCCCATGTGCAGGCCCAGCACCTGCGTGCCCTGCTCGCGCAGTTCGTGGCGCAGGCCGTTGGTCAGGGCCCAGGCGGCCGACTTGCTCATGCCGTACACGCCCAGGCGCGGCCGGTTGATCCAGCTGGCGATCGACAGCACGTTCAGCAGCGCGCCGCCGCCGTTGGCCGCGAGCGCCGGCGCGAACGCCTGGGCCACGCGCAGCGAGCCCAGCAGGTTGGTTTCCAGGTGGCGGCGCGCCGATTCGATGCTGTCCTCGGCCAGGAAGCCGCCGATGGCGGCGATGCCGGCGTTGTTGATGACCAGCGTCACATCCTGGGCCAGCGCGGCCGCGGCGGCCACGTCCTGGTCGCTGGTGACGTCGAGCTTGATGGCCTGCACGCCCGGCAGCGTGACGCTGGCCGGATCGCGCGCGCCGGCGTAGACCTTGCGGGCGCCGCGGGCCAGCGCCTCGCGGGCGAAGGCCAGGCCGATGCCGCGGTTGGCGCCGGTGATGAGGACGGTGGCGTTCTTCAATTCCATGATGGATCTCCTGGGTGCTGCATTCGGGTTGTGGCCGGTGATGCCGGCCGGTTATATAAATATGATGATCATCATATTTACGATGGAAAGAATGGCCGCGCGATGCGGCCTGGGATGAACCGGGTCAGTGCGACGCTTGCCGCCCCTCGCTGTCGTATTGCGCCAGGATGGACTCGCGCGCCGCCGCCAGCATGGCGCGGCCCTGCGCGTTGTCGCCCAGCGCGCGCGCCAGCTGGATGGCGCCCACCAGATTGCTGGTGACCGCCATGGCGACGTGCGGCGCGGCGTCGGCCGGCAAGGCCCGTCCGACCACCTCCACCAGGCCCTGCACGCGGCTGGCGGACATCTCACGCACCTCGGGCGACTGGCGCGGCATCTCGGACGCCAGCGCCGAAATCGGGCAGCCGCCCTCGCAGCTGGTCAGGTGGGTCTCGGACAGGTAACTCTCGACCAGGGCGCGCAGCGGGCTGGCGCCTTCGGCGCGGCGGCGCGCCATGCCCTGCGTCATGCGGGCGGCGCCATCGCGGCCGGCGCGTTCCATCGCCGCCACCAACATGGCGTCGCGCGACGGGAAATGGGCGTAGAAGCCGCCGTGCGTCAGCCCGGCTTCCTTCATGACGTCGGCCACGCCCACGCCGGCATACCCCTCGCGGCGGATCGCGCGCGCGGCCGCGTCCACGATGCGCTCGTGCGACAGCTCTTTACGGGAAGCGGGGCCGGCCATGGTCGGGACTCCTTTAATATGATGCCCATAATATAAATCCGCCCCGCGCACTTTGCACGCCTTTTTTGTTGCGGCGCACTAATTGCCGTGGCCGCCCAGGACGGCAAACGGCCGGCCGCGGAAAGCCGGGCCGGCCGTTGGAAAAACGGGGACAAAAAGCCTGGCGGCGTCAGCGCCAGATTTCGGGCTCGATGCTGACTTCGCCCTTGTCGGCCGAGAAATACACCACCCCGTCCGAGATATTGGCGTTCAGCTGCATGGTGCGTTCGGCCAGGCTGGCCAGGGCGCGGGTCTGCTCGGACGGCAGGTTGATGACCTTCAGGTTGCGGGTGCGCTCGAGCTTGTTGCGCACGCCGTCCCACCAGATCTTGCTGGCGGAGCCGCCGTAACAGTAGATGATGACCTGTTCGGCGCGGCCGCAGGCGCGCAGAATGCGGCGCTCTTCGGGCTGGCCGACTTCGATCCACAATGTGATGGCGCCGGTCAGGTCCTTGACCCACAGGTCCGGCTCGTCGGTGTCGCTCAGGCCCTTGGTGAAGGCCAGCTCTTCCTGCGCGTGCAGCGCGTAGGCCACCATGCGCACCATCATGCGCTCGTCGGTTTCGGAAGGATGGCGGGCGACCGTCAGCGAGTGGCTGCCGTAGTAGTGCCGATCGGTGTCGGCCACGTTGAGGTCGGCCTTGTAGATAGTGGCGCGCAGGGCCATGG
>NZ_CYTU01000026.1:53117-83192 GCF_001299375.1 Achromobacter sp. 2789STDY5608621
CGGTGGCGGCGCTGCGGATCGGCGATCGGCACCGCCGCCATCAGCTTCCTGGTGTATGGATGCTGCGGGTTCTCGAAGATGGCGCGGCGCGGGCCGATCTCGACGATCTGGCCCAGGTACATCACCGCCACGCGATGGCTGACCCGTTCGACCACGGCCATGTCGTGCGAGATGAACAGGAACGACACGCCCAGCTCGCGTTGCAGGTCCAGCAGCAGGTTGACGATCTGCGCCTGGATCGACACGTCCAGCGCCGACACGGATTCGTCGGCGATCACCACCTTGGGATTGAGCGCCAGGGCCCGCGCGATGCAGATGCGCTGGCGCTGGCCGCCGGAGAACTCGTGCGGATAGCGGTCGATCATCTCGGGCACGAGACCGCACTTGTCCATCAGCCAGCGCACCCGTTCCTGCGCCTTGGCGCCGCTGGCGACGCGGTGGATCAGCAGCGGCTCCATGATGGAGTAGCCGACCGTCATGCGCGGGTCGAGCGAGGCGAACGGATCCTGGAAGATGAACTGGATGTGCCGGCGCAGCGTCTGCATGGCGCTGCCGCGCAGCGCGCCGATGTTCTGGCCGTCGAATTCGATCGAGCCGCCGCGGCTCTTGACCAACTGCAGCAGCGAGCGGCCGGTGGTGGTCTTGCCGCAGCCGGACTCGCCCACCAGCGACAGCGTCTCGCCTGGATACAGGTCGAAGCTGACCTTCTCCACGGCGTGCACGCGCTTCTGCACGCGGCCGAGGATGCCGCCGGTGATGTCGAAGGTGGTGGTCAGGTCGCGCACCTTCAGCACCGGGCCGTTCTCGCGGCGCACGGTGGACGGCGCCGCCATGGCGGGCTCGGCGGGCGCGCCAGGGCGCGCCGCGTCCTCGACCTTGAGCAGCGGGAACGGGGCCGGCTCGTCGGTGCCGTGCATGGCGCCCAGGCGCGGCACGGCCGACAGCAAGGCGCGGGTGTAGGCATGCTGCGGCCGCGCGAAGACTTCGTCGGAACCGCCCTCCTCGACCTTGTCGCCGCGGTACATGACCAGCACCCGGTCGGCCACTTCGGCCACCACGCCCATGTCGTGGGTGATGAAGATCACGCCCATGTCCATTTCTTCCTGCAACTGACGGATCAGCTGCAGGATCTGGGCCTGGATGGTGACGTCCAGCGCCGTGGTGGGCTCGTCGGCGATCAGCAGTTGCGGCTTGCAGGACAGCGCCATGGCGATCATGACGCGCTGGCGCATGCCGCCGGACAATTGGTGCGGATAGCGGTCGAGGATGGCGCGGGCCTCGGGGATGCGCACCCGTTCGAGCATGCGCAGCGTCTCGGCGCGCGCCGCGGCCGCGTCCAGCCCCTGGTGCAGTTGCAGCGCTTCGGCGATCTGGTTGCCGGCCGTGAAGCTCGGGTTGAGCGAGGTCATCGGCTCCTGGAAGATCATGGCCACGTCGGCGCCGCGCACGCGTTGCAGCGTGCTGTCGGGCGCGTTGACCAGGTCCAGCACCTCGCCGTTGCGCCGGCGCAGCTGCATGCCGCCGTTGACGATGCGGCCGCCGCCGTACTCCACCAGGCGCATCAGCGCCAGCGAGGTGACCGACTTGCCCGAGCCGGATTCGCCGACGATCGCCAGCGTCTCGCCCCGATCGACGTGGAACGACACGTTGCGCACCGCTTCGACGACGCGGTCCGGAGTCTTGAAGCGCACGGTCAGGTCGTTGACCTGGACGACGCGTTTGGGATCCATAGTTGCCATGATGATTACTTGTCCTGACGGGGATCCAGCGCGTCGCGCAGCCCGTCGCCCAGCAGATTGAAGCCCAGCACCACCAGGAAAATGGCCGATCCGGGGAAGATCGACATCCAGGGCGCCTGGGTCATGAAGTTCTTGGCCGTGTTCAGCATCGAGCCCCACGACGGGTTGGGCGGCTGCAGGCCCAGGCCCAGGAACGACAGGCTGGCCTCGGCGATGATGGCCGTGGCGATGGTGATGGTGGCCTGCACGATCAGCGGCGGCATCACGTTGGGGAACACGTGGCGGCAGATGATGCGCAGGTCCGAGGCGCCGAGCGCGCGGGCGCTCTGCACGTAGTCCTCGCTCTTGACGGCCAGCACCTGCCCGCGCGTGAGCCGCACGAACTTGGGCGCGGCCGACACGCCGATGGCGATCATGGCGTTGGTCAGGCTGGGCCCGAGGAAGGCGGCCAGCGCGATGGCCAGGATCAGGAACGGGATCGCCAGCAGCGCCTCGGTGGCGCGCGAGATGCAGCTGTCGGTCCAGCCGCCGAAGTAGCCGGCGGCCAGGCCGAAGGGCACGCCCACCACCAGCGCGATCAGCACCGACACCAGGCCGGCCATGAGCGAGGCGCGCGCGCCATAGACCATGCGGCTGAAGATGTCGCGGCCGAGCTCGTCGGTGCCCAGCCAGTAGGACGCCGACGGCGCCTTGCGGATGGTGGTGAAGCTGGTCTGGAACGGATCGTGGTTGGCGATCAGCGGCGCCAGCAGCGCCAGCAGCACGAAGAACAGCACGATCCCCAGGCCCAGCATGGCGACGTGATTGCGTTTGAACTTGCCCCAGGCGCGGTTGCGGCTGCGGGGCGGCGTGACGGCAGCGGCCGTTGCGGGAATGGCGCTCATGCGTGCCTCAGGCGGGGGTTGACCAGGATGTAGAGGATGTCGGCCAGCAGGTTCATCAGGATGAAGCCCACCGCGACGCAGAGCACCACGCCCTGCACCACCGCGTAGTCGCGCGTGAAGACTGCGTCGACCACCAGCTTGCCGAAGCCCGGAATGGTGAAGACCTGCTCGGTCAGCACCGCGCCCGCCAGCAATTCGCCGAACAGCAGCGTCACCAGGGTGACGATCGGCATCAGTGCATTGCGCAGCGCGTGCCGCAGCACCACGCGGCGCGGCGACACGCCCTTGGCGCGGGCGGTGCGCACGTAGTCGGCCGACAGCGCCTCGAGCATGGCCGACCGGGTGTGGCGCATGAGGTAGGCGGCGATCGCGGTGGACAGCACCAGCGACGGCATCAGCATGGTCTTGATCGACAGCCAGAAGTCCTCGGCCGGCGAGACGTAACCCGAGGCCGGCAGCAGCTTCCATTGCACCGACACCACCATGATGAGGATGATGCCGAGCCAGAAATTGGGGATCGACATGCCCGACAGCGCGGCGATGTTGGCCCCCATCTCGACCGGCTTGCCCTTGCGCACGGCGGCGACGATGCCCATGGGAATGCCCACCAGCAGCGCGAAGAACATGGCCATCGCCGCCAGCTGCAAGGTCACCGGCAGCTTCTGGGCGATCAGCGTGGTCACCGGCACGTCGGTGCGCAGCGACTTGCCCAGGTCGCCCTGCAGCACCTGGCCGGCCCAGGCCGCGTACTGCATCGGCAGCGGGTCGTTGAGGCGGTATTTGTCGCGCAGGTAGTCGAGCACGGCGGGATCGCGCTCTTCGCCGGCCAGGGTCAGCACCGGATCGCCGGGCAGGATTTTCTGCAGCATGAAGACGATCATCGACACCAGTATCAGGGTCGGTATCGCGACGATCATGCGGCGCAAGATGAGTTTAAGCATGTGGAAAAACCGTAGAAAACAAAAGGCCACGCGCGCGTGGCCGGCGGGCGCGGCGGCGAACCGCCGCGCACCGATTTACTTCTGCGCGAACGTCACGCCCTTCAGGCGGATCATGCCGTCCGGGTACGGCACGAAGCCCTTGACCTTCTTGGCCAGCGCGAACGGCCACGGCTGGTAGTAGTTGTAGATGCCGGGCAGTTCGTCCTGGATGATGGTCTGCGCCTGGTCGTAGATGGCGCGGCGCTTGGTTTCATCCGGCACCGTGCGGGCCTCGTTGAGCAGCTTGTCCACTTCCGGGTTGCAGTAGTGGCCGTCGTTGAGCGCGCCCTTGCAGGTCACGAAGGTATGGATGTTGCCGTCCGGATCGACCCGGCCCGACCAGCCCAGCATCACCACCTGGAAGTTGCCGCCGGCCGATTCCTTCTGCAGGGCGGCGTATTCGGTGGGCCGCAGCGACAGGTCGAAGCCGGCCTCGGAGGCCATGGCCTGGACCATCTCGGCCACCGACGAGGTGGTGGTGTTGTTGCCGAACATGACCTCGGCCTTGACGCGGTCGAAGCCGGCCTGCTTGAGCAGCGCGCGCGCCTTGGCCACGTCGCGCTTGGTCACGGGGAACTTGTCGCTGTGGTAGGGGCTGGCGGGCGGGAACGGCTGCTGCGCCGGTTCGAAGATGCCGCCGCCGGCCACTTCGTTGATGGCGTTGCGGTCGATGGCGAGCTGGAACGCCTGGCGCACCAGCTTGTTCTTGAACGGGTTGTCCTCGGCGCGCTTGCCGTTGCCGACGTTGAACATGAACTGCTGGAAGCCCAGGCCGGCCACCGGCGCGAAGGTCAGGCTGGCGTCGTTCTTGACCTGCGGCGCGTCGGACGGGTTCAGGCGCTCGAGCAGGTCCAGGTCGCCGGCGCGCAGATTCGACAGGCGCACGGTGGTGTCCGGGATCGGCAGGAAGGTGATGCGCTTGAAGGCGTAGTCCTTGGCGTCGTAGTACTGGTCGAATTTCTCCAGCACGACGCGGTCGTTCTGGATGCGCTCGACGAACTTGTACGGACCCGAGCAGATCGGCTTGCGGCCGACCGCGGCGACGTCGGGGTCGGCGAACGACTTGGGCGACAGCATCATGCCGGCGCGGTCGGACAGCTGCGCCAGCAGCGTGGCGTCGGGCTGCTTGAGCGTCAGCACCAGCGTGGTGGCGTCGGGCGCGTCGACCTTGTCGACCGAGCCCAGCTCGCCCTTGCGCAGGCTGTCGGGCAGCGTCATGGCGCGTTCCAGGTTGGCCTTGGCGGCCGCGGCGTCGAACTTGGTGCCGTCATGGAACAGCGCGTCGCCTTGAAGGTCAGCACCTTGTTGTCCGGGCTGAACGACCACGAAGTGGCCAGTTGCGGCACGAAGTGCAGCTTGGGATCGATGTCCACCAGCTTGTCGCACAGCGAGGTAAAGACGATGCGGCCGACGTAGGTGCGCGCGCGGTGCGGGTCCAGCACGTCCGGATCTTCCTGCAGGCCGATGCGGATGTTCTGGGCGCAAGCGGCGCCGGCGGCCAGCGCCAGCAAGCCGGCGCCGAAGGTCATGGTCAAGCGTTTCATTGTGTTTATTCCCCTTGTGGCTGCAATGCGCAGGTCAGAAGCCCACGGCCTGGCCGTCGCGCCGGCTGTCGCTGGCGGCGACGTAGCCGAGCTCGTTGTCGCTTTCGGACATGCGCCAGATGAATTGTCCGGCGCCGAAGTCCATGTACGGGTCGTCCACGGATTTCAAAGCATGCCCGAGGTCTTTCAGGCCCGCAATAGTGGAAGCCTTCATATTGGTCTCGATATCCAGCGAGAAATCGCGGTTGACCTTCCAGCGCGGGGCGCAGCAGGCGGCCTGCGGATTCTGGTGGTAGTCGACCATGCGGATCACGGTCTGCAGGTGGCCCTGCGGCTGCATGTCGCCGCCCATCACGCCGAAGCTCATGACCGGCTTGCCGCCGCGCGTCAGGAAGCCCGGGATGATGGTGTGGAACGGCCGCTTGCCGCCCTCGACCACGTTGGCCGACTTGGGATCCATCGAGAAGCCGACGCCGCGGTTCTGCAGGCTGATGCCGGTGCCCGGCACCACCACGCCCGAGCCGAAGCCCATGTAATTGGACTGGATGAACGAAATCATCATGCCGTTCTCGTCGGCGGCGGTCAGGTAGACGGTGCCGCCGGCGGCCGGACGGCCGGCGCCGAAATGGGTGGCGCCGTCCAGGCGGATCAACTTGGCGCGGCTGTCCAGGTAGTCGTCCGACAGCATCTGCTCGGGCGTGACTTCCATCGAGCGCGGGTCGGCCACGTACTTGTACAGGTCGGCGAAGGCCAGCTTCATGGCCTCGATCTGCACGTGTTGCGATTGCACCGAATCGACCGGCATGTCGGCGATGTTGAAGCGCTCGACGATGCCCAGCGCGATCAGCGCGGCGATGCCCTGCCCGTTCGGCGGGATCTCGTGCAGCTCGTAGCCGCGGTAGGACCGCGAGATCGGCTTGACCCACTCCGGGCGGTAGGCGCGCAGGTCTTCCAGCGTCATGGCGGCGCCGCATTCCTGGCTGAAGGCGGCGATGCGCTCGGCCAGCTCGCCTTCGTAGAAATCACGGCCCTTGGAGGCGGCGATGCGGCGCAGCGTGTTGGCCGCGTCCGGGAAGCGAAAGTGCTCGCCGACCTTGGGCGCGCGGCCCTCGGGCATGAAGGCCTGGGCATAGCCCGGCTGGTTGCTCAGTTCATTGGCGGCGGCGGCCCACTTGTGCGCCACCACCGGCGGCACGGCATAGCCGCGCTCGGCGATCTCGATGGCCGGCTCGAACAGTTGCTCGAACGGCAGCTTGCCGAGCTTGTCGTGCAGCGCGGCCCAGCCGGCGACCACGCCGGGCACCGTCACCGCGTCCCAGCCGCGCTTGGGCTGGATCGCCAGGCCGTCGGCGCCGACGCCGTACTTGCGCTTGAAGTATTCGACATTCCAGGCGGCCGGGGCCACGCCGGAGGAATTCAGGCCATGCAGTTCCTGGCCGTCCCAGACGATGGCGAAACAGTCGCCGCCCAGGCCGCAGGAGACCGGCTCGACCAGCACGATGGCGGCGGCCGCGGCGATGGCGGCGTCGACCGCGTTGCCGCCCTTGAGCAGCATGCGCAGGCCGGCCTGGGCCGCCAGCGGGTGCGAGGTGGACACCACGTTGCGCGCGAACAGCGGGATGCGGATGGAGGGATACGGGTTGACCCAGTCGAAGGATTTCATGGCGCCTGTCTCATATAGGTAAGCAGGCGAAGGTACTCCCGTGATCTAATTAAATCAATTTGATTTTTTGTTCAGTCATAAAAGAAATTTTTGTGAATTGACCCCATGAGCACCATCCGATTCCTGCGCACTTTCCTGGCCGTCGCCCACCATGGTTCGTTCTCCGAGGCGGCCGAGCAGGTGGCCCTGACGCAGGCCGCCGTCAGCTTCCAGATGCGCTCGCTGGAGGCCGAGCTGGGGCGCGAGCTGTTCGACCGCAGCGGACGGCTGGCCATTCTCAACGCCGCCGGCCGGGAATTACTTCCGGAAATCAAGCACTTGCTGGATTTATATGACCGTATGCGGCTGCCGCGCACGGTGCCGGGCGAGCTGGCCGGATCGGTCTCGGTGGGCAGCATCGTGTCCTGCATGGGGACGCTGTCCAAGGTGGTGTCGGGCATGAAGAAATCGCACCCCAAGCTGGACGTGCGCATCCTGTCCGGCAAGGCCAGCGAGCTGGCCGGCAAGGTCGAGGACGGCGAACTGGACGCGGCCTTCCTGGTGGAGGCGGGCCGCAAGATGGCCAGCACCCGCTGGACCCCGCTGTATGAGGAGCCGCTGGTGGTGATCGCCCCGCCCTCGGCCGCCGGCCGCGACGCCCGCCAGGTGCTGGCGGGCAATCCATTCCTGCGCTTTGACCGCACCCAGCGCACCGGTCTGCAGATCGACCGGCTGCTGCGGCGCCTGGCGGTGCCGCTGGACGAATTCCTGGAACTGAACGCGATCGAGACCCTGGTCGAACTGGTGCGCCAGGAAGTCGGGGTGACCCTGCTGCCGCTCATCAACGGCTCGAACTGGAGCGACAGCCCGCAGTTGCGCATCTTGCCGCTGCCCGGCGACCTGGGGCCGGCGGCGCGCGCCATCGGCATGCTGGAACGGCGCGAACACGCCCGCCAGGGCATCACGACCGCCATCTGCGACGCCTGCGCCGCCGCGTTCCGGGCGCGCGAGCCGCAGGCCATCCCGTAACCGGCGCGCCACACGCAACAACGCCCCGGCTCGCCCCCCGGGCAGGAGCGAGGCGGGGCGTTGCGCCCGGCGCGGCCGCTGCCGGCCGCGCCGCGGGTGGCGCGCTTACAGGCCCATCGCCGGATCGGTGACCGACGGCTTGCCCGTCTCCACCCGGCCGGCGAAGCGGCGGATGTAGGCCGGATCCTCGTTCAGGCGCGCGGTGAAGTCGAACCAGGCGCCGCTGGCCTTGAGCGACCACGACTGCTCGACCTGGCTGCCCGCCGGCACCGTCAACGTCCACTTCTCATTGTTGGTGTAGTAGGCGTTGGGCGTGATGACGAAGGTGCAGGCCTTCTTGCCGCTGTTGATGAAGCTGGTGTAGACGTCGCCGTTGGCGATGTCGTAGCAGACGCGGATTTCCGCGCCCAGCTCCTCGGTGCGGGCCAGCGCCAGGTCGCCGGCGAAGTGGCGCAGGTAGCCGTTCGGCCCCATCACCCACAGGTCGTACTTGCCGCCGTCGGCGGCCGCATCCCAGCTGCCTTCGAGCTGCTTGCCGGGCTCGACCGCGTAGCGGCGCGGCAGGCGGTCCAGGTGCAGGCGGTCGTAGACGTGGAACACCGCGGCGGCGCTGCCGGTGTTGGCGAACACCAGCCACATGGCGCTGGTGCCCGGCTGGGCGCGGCCGCTGGTGTGCAGTTCGTAGGGCAGCGCGCGCGAGTAGCGCACGCCGGTTTCCTGCTTCGGCTTGACCTGGGTGGCGGTGTCCGGCAGCGGCACCTGCGCCAGGGCCTGCTGGTCGGCGCGGGTCTGGTCGGCCTGGGCCTTGGTCAGCAGCGTCAGGTCGGGCAGTTGCTCGTTGTTGGGCGTGGCGAAGTTGAAGGCCGAGGTCAGGTCGCCCAGCACCGCGCGGCGATAGGCGCTGATGTTCTTTTCAGCCACGCCGAAACGCGCTTCCAGGAAACGCAGCACCGAGGTGTGGTCGAAGGCCTGCGAATTGACCCAGCCGCCGCGGCTCCAGGGCGAGACGATGTACATCGGCACGCGCGGGCCGGGGCCGTAGACGCGGTTGTCGGCCGCGTCCTGCAGCGACGGCTTGATGTGGCGCTCCAGGTCGGTGTTGATGGTGGAGGCGCCCGCCATCGAACCGTCCGGGTTGAGCGACGGCGCGGCCGGCGACGGCACGTGGTCGAAGAAGCCGTCGTTCTCGTCGAAGTTGACCAGCAGCACGGTCTTGCTCCAGACGTCCGGATTGGCCGTCAGGGCGTTGAGCGTTTCCTGGATGTACCAGGCGCCCTGCACCGGGCTCGACGGGCCGGGGTGCTCCGAATAGGCCGCGGGCGCCACGATCCACGACACCTGCGGCAGCGAGCCGTTCAGCACGTCGTCGCGGAAGCCTTGCAGCAGGCCGTTATCGCTGGCCATGGTGTTGGCCACGCCCTTGTACAGCGGATTGGTGGCGTCGGCCGCGGGCGTCCAGGCCGGCGGGCTGGGGTTGCCGGCGGTGGGGTCGTTGCCGGACAACTCATAGGCCTTGCGGAACTGGCGGAAACCGGCCAGCGGGTTGTCGGTGAAGTTGTCGGGCAGGTTCTGGTAGACCTTCCAGCTCACGCCGGCTTCCTGCAGGCGCTCGGGGTAGGTCTTCCAGGTCCAGCCGATGGTGGACGCGCCCAGGCCGTCCCACTGGTTGCGGGTCGAGGGGCCGTTGCCCTGCGCCAGCGGATCGTTGGTGCCGGTCCAGTGGAACAGGCGGTTGGTGTTGGTGCCGCCGTGCGAGGCACAGTGGTAGGCGTCGCACAGCGTGAAGGCTTCGGCCAGCGCGTACTGGAAGCCGAGTTCCTGGCGCGTGTAGTAGCCCATCGACTGGTTCTGCTTGTAGCGCGGCCATTGGTACAGGCGGCCGCCGTCCCAGGCGTTCTGGGCGTCGAGATAGTCGTGCGGGGTGCCGGACACGCGCTGGGCGTTGCCCTTGGTGCTGTCCAGGTGATACGGCAGCACCACGCGGGTGCCGTTGGTCTGTTCCCAGACCGAGCGGTTCTGGGGCAGCGGCACCGTGATGCGGTCGCCGAAGCCGCGCACGCCCTTGAACGAGCCGAAGTACATGTCGAACGAGCGGTTCTCCTGCATCAGGATGACCACGTGCTCGACGTCATTGATCGTGCCGGTGCGGTTGTTGGCGGGGATGGCCAGCGCGCGGCGGATGGCCGGCGGGAACATCGACAAGGCGGTCAGGCCGGCGCCGGAGGCGGCGGCGTTGCGCAGGAAGCGGCGCTTGCCGGCGTGGATCGGGTCTTTATGGGACGTCACGGATGCGATTCCTTGAATGCTGAAAAATGGCGCGGGCTCAGGGCGCGCAACGCAGGAGAGGCTTGGCCGGCTGGGTCGGCGTGTCGGGCTGGTTGCCAGGGTTGCTGTCGTCGTCGTCCTTGTCGCCGCCGCAGGCGGTCAAGGTGGCGGCCACCATCAGCACGGCGCCCAGGCGCAGGAAGGCGCGCAGGATCGGGGAAGCGGTATTCATGTCGTATCTATCCTCGGGACATCAGGGAAACAATTCGGAAACGGACTTGCCGGACAGGGCCAGCGACTTGACCTCGGTTTCGGTCAGGGCGCGCGACCAGAAGGCCAGGTCGTCGAAGTACATGGTGTAGGGGCCCTTGGTGCCGGCGCAGCACACGCCGTAGGTCCCCTTGCCGTCCTCGTTCAGGCCCAGGTGCGGGCCGAACACGCCGGCGATCTGGGCGAAGTTGACGGTGCCGGTGGAAATCGAGCGGCTGAACCAGCCCATTTCCGTGTCGTAGACATAGGCGGCCATGGTCTTGGCGGTCTTGTCGATGACCATCGCCACGTAGACCGGCTTGTTGGGCGTGAACTTGACGCCGTTGATGTCGACGCGGGTGCCGCCGGCCAGGTTGAAGCGCAGCTCGGGGCCGGCCCACTGGGCGATGGTGATGCCGGGGTTGCCGCCGGAGTTGTAGTCCTTGTTGCCCAGGATGGAACGGTCGTTGGCGGTGCCGTCGGACTGGTACCAGAAGCCGATGGTGAACGCCGTGACGCTGTCGAGCAGGCCGGCCGGGTAATCCAGCTTGAAGGCGCCGGTCGGATCGCCCGAACGCTCGTTCTGGAACATCTTGCCGAACACGCCGCGGTCGGTGAACACCGGCGCCTGGACGCCGTCGTACGGCGTGATGGCGCCGCCGCCCGCGGCCTTGTCGGTCAGGTTGCCCTCGAACGGGAACAGCATCGTCAGACCGGTGCGCAGCGCCGGCAGCAGCGGCACCGGCGCGGTGTAGACCACGGTGGCGCGCACCGAGGTCACGGCATTGCCGACCGAGATGGCGTAGTTCAGTTCATGCAGCCCTTCGGTGGTGAACGTGAAGCCCGTATCGACGTAGTCGGTGGCGGTGCCCGGCAGGCGCGCGATCTCCTTGCCGTCGCGGGTGATCACGATCTCGCCGGTGGGCGTGCCGACGCGGGTCCAGTTCAGCGACACG
This sequence comes from Achromobacter sp. 2789STDY5608621, assembly GCF_001299375.1. Classification (NCBI taxonomy): domain Bacteria; kingdom Pseudomonadati; phylum Pseudomonadota; class Betaproteobacteria; order Burkholderiales; family Alcaligenaceae; genus Achromobacter; species Achromobacter sp. 2789STDY5608621. Next base: position 64,406 of record NZ_CYTU01000026.1, read on the forward strand.
CTCTTGTTGTCCATCGAGGTGCGGCTGGACGCGCGGCGCAACGCCACCGCCTCGAACAGGGAGGCGCCCGCCAGGTCATATTGGCCGGCGGCCGGCAGCGCGCCCAGGTGCGCCAGGATGGTGGGCGCGGCGTCGGCGCCGCTGGGCAGGCCGTACCAGGCGGCGTTCCAGGCGCCGTCGAACGAGGCGTCGTCGGCGCTGCCGCCCAGCATCTGCGGGCGATTCATGGCCAGCAGCGTGGTCTTGTTGGGCGACAGCGGCAGGCCGTCGCTGGCGCCGGTGCGGTCCAGGCCATGGCTGGACGCCACGACCACCAGCCAGTTCTCGTCCGGATGGGCGGTGCGGCGATCGGCCACTTGCGCCAGCAACGCGCCGAGCGCGGCGTCGGTCTGGCGCAGGGTCGCCTGGTAGCCGGCGCCGAAGCCGCCGCTCGCGGCGGCGCGTTCGGCGGCGCCGAACTGCGCCACCACCACGTCGTATCCTTCGGTGATGCGGTCGCGCGCCTGGCTGGCGACGCAATCGTCGACGCCGGCACAGTCCGTCAGGCTCTGCAGGAAGCCCGCGTCGCGGTCGTTGCCGTTCAGGCTGGCCAGCAGCGACGAGTTGAAGGCCGCCGCGGTGCGCGCGGCGGGCTTGGCCGTCTTGACGCGCTGGAACAGCGTCGGCGTCTTGGGCGCCTGGCCCTGCGCGTTGCTGCGCACGCCGTGCTGGTCGGCCCATTGGCCGGTCAGCAGCGTGGCCCAGCCGGGCGCCGACAGCGTCGGCTGCTGCGTCACCGCGCCGGTGACGCCGCCGGTCCACGAGCGGGTCACCGTCAGTTGCGCCAGGTTGGGCAGGGACTTGTCCGCCACGCCCTGGCGATAGGCGTCATAGGTCAGGCCGTCGACGCCGATGAACAACACCTTGGTGGCCGAGCCGCCGCCTGGCTGTACCGCGGGCGGCGTCGCCGGCGTGTCGTCATCGCTCTTGTCGCCGCCGCAGCCGGCCAACGCGCCCAGGGTCGCCAACGCGACGCCCCAGCGCTTCCACTTCAATACCTGCATGTTCTTTCCCTTTCGAAACCCGCTTTGTAGGTGGCCCACATAGTGGCGTCGCAAGGTGAACGACCGATGAAGCAAAGAAAGGAATCGTTGATCGACGGATCAGCTTTTTTTTCGAGTGCGATACAGACGGCAACAAAGGCGGGGGCCGGCAAGCCGGCCTCCGCGGACCGCCGATGCGCTTTCGCGGACTTGTCACGATCGGCTGTTAGAGTCGGGCGCATCCGTGGCGCTTGCGCGTCCATTCTCTTTCCGCCGTTTCATTCATGCCTTTGTCCCTGCGCCTGTCCCCGCCCGCCGCCCCCGCGATGTTCCGCGCCCTTGCCATATTGGCGCTGGCGGCCGGCGTGGGCGTCTGGGGCGCCGTGCTGCTCGCCCCCAAGCCCCCCGCCCTGCCCGCCGCCGTGTCGGCGCCCGCCCCGCGCGCGGCCGACAACATGCCGGTGGCGCTGTGGTTCGGCCGCGATGAAGTGCTGCGCACGCAGATCAGCGTGCTCGGCGTGATCGCCGCCGGCACGGACGGCGCCGCGGTGTTCAGCATCGACGGCGGCCCGCCCGTGGCCTGGCGCGTCGGCGACGAAGTCGCGCCCGGCATCGTGCTCAAGGAAGTCGGCGCCGATGCCGTCACGGTCGAGCAAGGCGGCCGCGCCAGCCGGCTGGCCACGCCCGCCTCGCCGGCGCCGGAGGGCGGCATCGCCAGCGCCGCCAAGTGATCCGGCGCGCCTCATATTGCTGTCATATTTCATGTCCACAATCGCACGCTTCTCACTGAAATACCGGAGTCGTGAAGTGCGCCAGTCATCGCGTGGGCTCGCCCGCCAGCAAGGTTTCACCCTGATCGAGATCATGGTGGTCATCGTGATCATGGGGATTCTTGCGGCCCTGATCGTGCCCCGCGTGCTGGACCGTCCCGACCAGGCCCGCCAGGTCGCGGCGCGCCAGGACATCGCCGGCATCATGCAGGCACTCAAGCTGTACCGACTGGACAACGGCCGCTATCCGACCACCGCCCAGGGCCTGCGCGCGCTGGTGGAAAAGCCGGAAGGCGCGTCCAACTGGCGCGGCTACCTGGACAAGCTGCCCAACGACCCCTGGGGCCATCCGTATCAATACCTGAGCCCCGGCGTCAAAGGCGACATCGATGTGTTCTCGTTCGGCGCCGACAACAAGCCCGGCGGAGAAGGCGGCGATGCCGACATCGGTTCGTGGGAACTCTGAGCGCGGTTTCACGCTAGTCGAAGTCCTGGTGGTGCTGGTGATCGTCGCCATCGCCGCCAGCATGGTGAGCCTGTCCATCGGCAAGCGCGCCGATCCGCTGCGCGAGGATGCGCGGCGCCTGGTCGACGCCTTCACCGTGGCCGAAGGCGAAGCCCGCAGCGACGGCCGGCCGATCCGCTGGCTGCCCGCCAGCGGCGGCTGGTCGTTCGAGCGCCAGGGCCGTTCCAGCGCGCCCAGCGCGCAGGACGACACGCCCCTGCCGGTCGACAAGCTCGAGCGCGACGAAGCCCTGCGCCCGCAGGCGTGGCTGGCGCGCCAGGTGCAGCTGCGGCTGTCGCCCGAGCGCCCGCTGGTCTTCAACACCGAATGGGTGGCCGATCCGTTCAGCGTGCAGCTGCGCACGGGCGATTCGCTCGTGACGGTCACGCGCGACGCCGCCGGACGCTATGACATCCACTGAATTTGCTCTCGCGCGCCGCGCGCGGCGCCAAGCCCAGCGCGGCTTCACCCTGATCGAGGTGCTGGTGGCGCTGGCCATCATCGCCGTCGCGATGGGCGCCGCCCTGCGCGCCACCGGCGTCATGGCCGCCAACAACCGCGCGCTGCAGGACAAGACGCTGGCGCTGCTGGCCGCGCAGAACGCGCTGACCCAGCTGCGGCTTGAGCAGACCCTGCCGCGCGCCGGCTCGCAGACCGTTGCCTGCCCGCAGGGCGGCCTGGCGCTGCAATGCGAACTGGTGTTCACCAACTCCCTGAACCGCAGCTTCCGCCAGGTGTCGGTCAAAGTCCGCGACGCGGGCAATGGCGCGGCCCTGCTGCAGCTGGACGGCCTGCTGTCGAGCCTGCGATGACCTGCCGCCGCCCCCATGTCCGCGCCCAGGCGGGCTTCACCCTGATCGAAGTGCTGGTGGCGCTGGCGCTGATGGCGCTCGTCAGCCTGATGGCCTGGCGCGGCCTGGACAGCGTCTCCAGCGCGCGCGACTGGATCGCGCAGCAGTCCGACGACACCGACGCCATCGTGCGCACGCTGGGCCAGATGGGACGCGATGTCGAGCTGGCCTACAACGGCCCGTCGTTCGCCGCGCCCGGCATCGACACGCAGGTCTTCACGACTGGCGTGCGCCTGCTGCGCGGCGCGGCCGGCGCGCAGGTGCTGGAGATCCTGCGGCCCGATCCGGACGGCGACGGCCGCTGGCAGCGGGTGCAGTGGTCGGTGCGCAAGGACGGCCTGTGGCGCGCCAGCGGCGTGCCCGCCGAACAGGGACCGCTGCCGCCCGTCGGCGACGGCGCGCTGCTGCTGCCCGGCGTGCGCGCGCTGGCGCTGCGCGGCTGGGTGCCGGGCGCGGGCTGGATGGACACCCGCTCGCCCTTCTCCGCCACGCCCAGCGGCATCGAGATCACGCTCGACCGCGGCCCGGCCGGCGACACGCGGCGCTACAGCCGCATCCTGGAGCTGCCATGAACGCGACCTTGCCGCGCGAGCGCGGCGCCGCCGTCGTCAGCGCGTTGATCATCGTCGCCATCGTCGCGGCGCTGACCACCAGCCTGTTCCAGCGGCAGACCGCCAGCACCCGCCGCATCGAGAATGAGATGGCGCGGGTACAGGCGCGCATGCTGCTGGCCGGCGGCATCGACTGGGCCCGCCTGGTGGTGCGCGACCACGGCAAGCGCGAATCGACCACGCGCGGCGACCAGATCTGGGCCACGCCGGTGCTGGACACCCGCATCGAGCGTCCCGGCGACGACCGCGTCGCGGTGTTCTCCGGCAAGGTGCAGGATGAACAGGGCAAGTACAACCTGGCCAACCTGGCCAGCAACGGCGTGCCGCAGCCGGAACAGGAACAGGTGTTGCGGCGCTTGCTGGGCGCCTTGCGCCTGCCGGACACGCTGGCCGGCCGCATGATCGAGATCATCGCCGCCAGCCAGCCGCCGGCGCCGGCCGCGGACGCCCCCACGCCGGCCCAGGGCGGCCAGGCGCCGGACGCGCGCGCGCCGCTGCCGCGCGGCATCGACGACGTGGCCGCGCTGCTGGGACTGGAACCCGCCGTGCGCGGCGAACTGCGGCGCACCATGACCGTGCTGCCCAGCGCCACCAGCGTCAACGTCAATACCGCGCCGCCCGAAGTCATCGCCGCGCTGGTGGCGGGCCTGTCGCTCAGCCAGGCCCGCGCCATCACCGGCGAACGCGATCGCGGCAACTGGTTCAACAACAGCGGCGACTTCGCCAACCGGCTGGCCGCCACCGGCGTCAAGACGCCCGCGCCCGCCGTCAGCACGACCAGCGGCTGGTTCCTGGCCAGCGGCGCGGTCGTTTACGAACGGGCCCGGGTCTCGATGCAGGCGCTGATCCGCAGCGCGCCGCCCGCCGCGCCCGACACCATCTGGACGAGAGAAACCCCTTGAAGAATTCCTTGCGCATCGCGCTGGCCCCGCTCGCCGAACTCGGCCCGGGCTCGCTGCTGCCCTTTGCCTGGTTCGACCGCCGCGGCCGCTGCGCGCGCCAGGGCGAGCTGACGCTGCACGCCCTGGGCCAGGCCTATCCGCAGGCCGCCTGCGAGGCCGTGCTGCACCCGGCCGACGTCATCGCCGCCACCGTCCAGGTGCCGGCCGTGGCCAAGGCGCGCTTTGCCGCCGCCGTGCGCGGCTCGCTCGAGCCGCTGGTGCTGAGCGACCTGGACGACCTGGCGATCGGCCATGGCCCGCGCGGCGCCGACGGCAACGTGGCGCTGGCCTGGGCGGCGCGCGAACCGGTGCGCCGCGCCTGGAGCCTGCTGAACGCGCAGGGCCTGCGCGCCCACGCCCTGATCGCCCCGCAGACGCTGGCGCCCGAAGACCTGACGCCGCTGCGCGATCCGGCCGACCCGCGCTGGCTGGCGCCATCGCCCTCGTGGTCGCTGGCGATGCCGCAGCTGGCGCCGGCGCGCGTATCGCGCTGGCGGCCGGTATGGCGCTGGAGCGCCGTCGCCGCCGTGGTCTGGATCGGCGGCCTGAACCTGCATGCGGCGCAACTGCGCGGCGAGGCGCAGTCGCTGCGCGACGGCATGCGTCTCCAGGTGCTGGCGGCGTTTCCCGAGCTGCCGGTGGTGCTGGACCCAGCCCGCCAGGCGCAGCAAGGCCTGGACGCGCTACAGAACCGCCGCGGCGCCGCCAACGCCGGCGACTTCCTGCCACTGGCGCGCGCCGCCGCGCAGACCCTGCCATTCGCCGCCGACAACGTCGCCCGCCTGTCCTATGCCGACCAGGCGTTGACCCTGCAGCTGGCCGACGCCGGCGCCCAGGCCCAGCGCGTGGCCGAAACGCCCGCGCTGGTCCAGCAGGCCGCCTCGCAGGGCCTGAAGCTGGAACGCGGCGATACCGACAACACCTGGCGCATCACGCGCAGCCAACCATGAAGCCCATTGAACGCCTGAGCGCCGCCTGGCGCGCCGCCCTCAAACCCCTGGCGCCGGCCGCCGACCGCGCGCGCCAGCGCTACCAGGCCCTGGCGCCGCGCGAGCGGCGGCTGGTCAACGGCGCCGGCGCCCTGCTGGGCGCGGCGCTGGTCTTCACGCTGCTGATCGAACCCGCGCTGGACTCGGCGCGCAAGCTGCGCGAGGAACTGCCGCGCCTGCGCGGCCAGGCCGCCGCCGTGGCGGACATCACCACCCAGGCGATGGCCCTGCGCGGCAAGGCCGCCGCGCCCGCCGCCGCCCTGCCGGCCGCCGCCGACATCGGCGCCAGCCTGGAACGCGCGGGCCTGCCGGCCGACCACTGGAAACTGGATCATCCCGGCCAGGGCGACAGCGTCACGCTGGCCGTGACCGAGGTGCCCTCGTCCGCGCTGCTGCGCTGGCTCGAGAACGCCGCCGGCGACTGGGGCCTGGCGGTCAGGCAGGTCGAGCTGACCCGCGCCGCCAACGTCAATGGCCGGTCGTTGCCCGGCCTGGTCAACGGCAGCATCAAGCTGGCCCTGCCGGCCCCGCGGGCCCGCTCCTGATGCGTCTGCCCCGCCTGCCCAAGCGCACCGGCCTGGCGCTGGCCTGCGCCGCCTGCGCCCTCACGGCCGCGGCCGCCGTGCTGCCGGCCCGCTGGCTGCTGGCCTTCCTGCCCGCCGACGCGCCGGTGGCGCTGGCCGACGCCGCCGGCACGGTCTGGAACGGCAGCGCCTGGCTCGCGCTCGGCCCGCCCGGCGCGCGCCGCATGCTGCCGCAGGCCCTGCACTGGCAGTGGCGCTGGTCGTCGATGACGCTGGAGGTGTCGCATCCCTGGCTGCGCGGACCGGTGCGCGCCGGCCTGGGCTGGGACGGCCTGTCGCTGTCGGCGCAATCGCTGCGGGTGCCCGCCACGGTGCTGCCGGCGCTGGGCGCGCCCTGGAACACGCTGGCGCCCGAGGGCGCGCTGGAGATCAACTGGCAGGCGCTGCGCCTGGGCGGCGCCCTGCCCGACGCGCCGCTGGCCGAATTGCGCTGGCGCGACGCCGCCACCGCCTTGTCGCCGGTGGCGCCGGTCGGCACCTATGTGCTGCGGGTGCGCGGCAACGGCCACGCCGGCGCCACGCTGGCGCTCAGCACCGAGAGCGGTCCGCTGGCCGTCACCGGCCAGGGCAGCGTCAACGCCCGCGGCGTGCGTTTCCAGGGCCAGGCGACCTTCGCCCCCGGCGCCAGCGAGGCCGACCGCGGCGCGCTCGACGGCCTCATGTCGACCCTGGGCCGGCGCAGCGACGACGTCGTGGTCTTCGGCACCGGCAAATAGTCCGCCTTTCACGGCCCTGGCGGCCGCCCTCGCCGGCGCACCGGTCACTATCAGACCGGCTGACGTTGACGCAAATTTTCATAAAACATAACGTTTTGAATAATTTCCGTCACGGCAGATCCGCGCCCTTCCATGAGCATTTCCCTGCGCCACACCGCTGCGTCCCGCCCTGCCTCGCGCAAGGCGCGGCCGCGTGTCGCGCCGCGCGGGCCCGGCACGGTTCCCTGTCTCAACTGAACGCGCCGCGGCCGTCCGTTCCTGGAAACCGCACGCCCGATGCCTCTTGCCATGTCTTTCGCCTTCCCCTCCCGCACGCCCTCCCGCTTCCGGCTCGCCGCCCTGGCGGCGGCGCTGACCGCTGCCGGCGCCACGCAGGCCCAGACCACGGCGCCCGCCGACCACACCGCCACGCTACCGGCGATCACCGTCATCGACCGCTCCAACCAGGGATCGATGCGGCCCGGCGCCCTGCGCGACGAACTGGTCAAGACCGAATCCATCAGTGAACGCGCCATCGCCAAGGCCGGCGCCACCAACGTCAACGAAGCGCTCGACAAGAACCCCGGCATCGCCGTCCAGGTCGAATGCTCGATCTGCAACGTGCGCAACATCCTGCTGAACAACCTGCCCGGCCGCTACACCACGCTGATGATCGACGGCGTGCCGATCTTCTCCTCGGTCTCGTCGGCCTACGGCCTGGACAGCGTCAGCGTCTATGGCGTCGAACGCATCGACGTGGCGCGCGGCGCCGGCGCCAGCCTGATCGCGCCGGAAGCCCTGGCCGGCTCGGTCAACATCGTCACCAAGCGTCCGACCGAGGCCGAGAACCGCGCCCGCGCGCAGATCGGCAGCTTCGGCTCGCGCCAGGGCGACGCCTACCTGGCCCGCCCGTTCGAGGGCGGCGCCATCACGGCCTCGCTCAACTACAACACGCACGATTCGGTCGACGCCGACCACAACGGCATCTCCGAGTACACCGGCTACGACCGCCGCCTGGGCGGCCTCGGCTTCTTCCTGGACGACGCCGGCGGCTTCAAGGTGCGCGGGCGGCTCGACGTGGTCAACGAGAAGCGCGGCGGCGGCGCGCTGGGCACCGACTATTCGGCCATCAAGGACAGCACCTCGGGCAACCCCTTCGACTGGCGCGGCGGCGTGCACGGCTCGCCCGACCGCGACGGCTGGGTCAAGCCGGAAGACGGCAGCATCGTTGCCTACGATCAAGGCCCGGACGGCGATCGCGGTGGCCGCGGCGGCATGTCCGAGATCATCTTCACGGATCGCGTGCAGTTCATCTCCACCGGCGAAAAGCACTTCGGCGACAGCCTGTTGCGCCTGGCCGTCGGCGCGGCAGAGCACAAGCAGAACAGCTTCTATGAACTGGCCACCTACATCGCCCGCCAGAAGCAGTATTACGCCGAAGCCAGCTGGCAGACGCCCATCGCCGGCTGGTTGACCACCACCGGCGCCAACTTCCGCTACGAAGACCTGAAGAGCCACGGCAGCATGGAAGACGGCACGGCCGTGCGTGGCGTCGACGACTACACCTATCGCACGCCCGCGCTGTTCTTGCAGGCCTACCGCGCCTTCCTGGACGACGCGCTGGAAATCAACGGCTCGGTGCGCTACGACCGCCACAACGTATTCGGCGGCATCACCTCGCCGCGCCTGAATGCGCTCTATCACCACACGGCCCAACTCTCCAGCCGCTTCAGCATCGGCAAGGGCTTCCGCGCGCCCACCAGCTTCTTCGAGCAGGAACACGGCATCCTCAACACCATCCGCATCGACCGGCAGATCACCAAGCCCGAGGAATCCCTGAACGCCAGCTATGCCCTCAACTACGCCGACGACCGGCTGGCGGTGACCGGCTCCTACAACTACAACCACATCAAAAACTTCGCCATGCTCGATCCGGGCCAGACCGATGCCAACGGCGACCCGATCACGGTGTTCAGCAGCGCGCGGCAACCCGTCATCGTGCAGGGCGTGGACCTGACGCTGTCCTATCTGGTCACGCCCGCCCTGTCGGTCATGGCCGCCGCCGAGGGCTTCAACTACCGCTTCCCGGCGGGCACGCTGATCTTCGCGCGGCCGTACGCCAAGGCCTATCTCGGCCTGGACTACGATCGCGGCGACCTCGACCTCAATGCCAAGCTGGTCTGGACCGGCCCCATGAACCTGCGCAAGTTCCACGGCGACGGCTCGGACGGCCCGAACCGCTACAACCTCGACGGCACGCCCAAGCGGGACAAGAGTCCGGGCTTCTTCACGCTCGACCTGCGCGGTGAATACGCCATCAACAAGAACTTCACCTTCTACGCCGGTGTCGACAACGTGTTCGACTACAAGCAGTCGGACAAGGAAAGCCCGCTGTTCGTCGACAGCGCGGGCGAGATCGACGTGACGCAGCTGTGGGGGCCCAGCCGCGGACGCTACCTGTACGCCGGCACCAAGATCAGCTTCTGATGCGCCGCATGCTGCTGCGCGCCTGCCTGGCGCTGTGCGCCGCGCCGCTCATGGCGGGCGCACAGCCCCGGCCAGCCTCGCGCCCGCCGGTCGGCGTGGCCTGGGACTTCTCGCTGCCGACGCTGGCCGGCGACCGCTTCGTGCGGCTGGCGGCGCTGGACGGTCCGGTGCTGGTCAATTTCTGGAGCCGCGACTGCCCGCCGTGCGTCACCGAGCTGCCGCGGCTGCAGGCCTTCGCCGCCGATCATCCGGCGTGGACCGTCCTGCTGGTCAGCACCGATACGCCGGCCGCCGCGACCGAATTCACGCGGCGCCACGGCATCGCCCTGCCCGTATTGCGTCCGGGCGGCAACGTCGTCGCCCTGATGCGCGCCGCCGGCAATCGGGGCGGCGCCCTGCCCTTCACGGTGGCGACCCGCGCCGCCCGCATCTGCGACGGACAACTTGGCGCGCTGTCCGCGGCGGATCTGCAACGCGTCGCGGCCACCTGCGCGGCAGCGCCGGGCACGGCCACCACCGCGCCATGAACGCCTCTCGCCGGCCCCGACACGCGCGCCGCAACCGCCTGCGCTCACGCAGCGTTGCGCCGCCAGCGCGCCGTCCGCACCGCGTCCCTTGCTGGCAAGGCTGACCCGCCTGTCGCCGCGCGGGGAGAGGCGACCAGGGCCTGTTTGGCGCCTCGCACAGACCCTAGGCGTCGCGCGTCACCCGCAGGATCTCTTCCGGCGAGGTCTCGCCGCTTTCGACCCAGCGCGCGCCGTCCTCGCGCATGCTGAGCATGCCGGCGGCGCTGGCGGCGCGGCGCAGTTCGCGCTCGTCGCTGCCTTCATGGATCAGGCGGCGCGCCTCGTCGTCCACGGTGAACAGTTCATGGATGCCGGAACGGCCGGCGTAGCCGGTGTGGTTGCAGGCCTCGCAGCCGACCGGCTGGAACACCCGCGCGCCATCCTGCATCGACGGCTTCTTGCAGGCCGGACACAGCTTGCGCACCAGCCGCTGCGCCAGCACGCCCAGCAGCGACGAGGACAGCAGGAACGGCTCCACCCCCATGTCGGTCAGGCGCGTCACCGCCGACACCGCGTCGTTGGTGTGCAGCGTGGCCAGCACCAGGTGGCCCGTCAGCGACGCCTGCACCGCGATCTGCGCGGTCTCCAGGTCGCGGATTTCACCGATCATGATGACGTCCGGATCCTGGCGCAGGATGGCGCGCAGCGCCAGCGCGAAGCTCATGTCGATCTTGGCGTTGACCTGGGTCTGGCTGATGCCCGCCAGGTCGTATTCGATCGGATCCTCCACCGTCAGGATATTGCTGGTGGAGGCGTCCAGCCGGCTCAAGGCCGCGTACAGCGTGGTGGTCTTGCCGCTGCCGGTCGGCCCGGTCACCAGCACGATGCCGTGCGGCTGGCGGATCAGGCGGTCGAGCTGGCGCAGCACGCCGGGCGCCATGCCCAGCTTTTCCAGCTGCAGGCGGCCGGCTTCCTTGTCCAGCAGGCGCAGCACCGCGCGCTCGCCATGGCCGGTGGGCAGCGTCGAGACGCGCACGTCGATCGGCCGGCCGCCCACCCGCAGCGCGATGCGGCCGTCCTGCGGCAGGCGTTTTTCGGCGATGTCCAGGTGCGCCATGATCTTGATGCGCGAGATCAGCGCCGCGTGCAGCGCCTTGCGCGGCGAGACCACGTCGCGCAGCGTGCCGTCGACCCGGTAGCGCACCACCGAATGGGTCTCGAACGGCTCGATGTGGATATCGCTGGCGCCGTCGCGCGCCGCCTGCGCGAACAGCGCGTTGATCATGCGGATCACCGGCGCGTCGTCCTGCGCGTCCAGCAGGTCGGCCACCTCGGGCATGTCCTGCAGCAGCCGGTCCAGGTCGATCTCGTTCTCGGCCACGCCCATCACCGAGGCGGCGTCCTCGGCGTGGCTGTAGGCGGCGGTCAGCAGCGTTTCCAGCGCCTCGTCGTCGACCCGCGCCACGGCGATGTCGCCGTGGCAGCGCTGGATCTCGCGCACGGCCCACTCGGGCGTGCGCGGGCTCACCGTCAGCTGCGCATGGCCGGCGCGCAGCGACAGCACCGCCCGCTGCGCGCGCGCCCAGGCATAGGGCAAGGGATGCGCGCTCATAGATGCGAGACCAGTTCGCCCTTGAAGCCCAGTTCCTTGAGCAGCGCCGTCGCGGTGGAGATGGTGCCGGGGTCCTTGGACACCTGGCTGCGCACCACGTAGCCCATGCCGCCCGGCCCCGTCTGCACGTAGGCCTGCAGCCCGCTGGCCTGCACCCGCTGGGCGATGCGGTCGGCCTCGGCGCGCGTCTTGACCGAGGCGAACTGCAGCGTCGCGCTGGCGCTCTCGGTTTCGCCGTAGAGCGAAGACGGATCGCGCGCCACGCTCACGCCCAGCGGCAGGCTGGCGCGGATCGGCTGCGCCGGGTCGCTGGTCTGGCGCGCCGCCGGATACTGGCGCACCGCGAACGACTCGACCGTCGTGGGCGGCGGACGCCGCATGGTCTCGGCCAGCTGGTCGGGCCGCATGTCATAGGCGTTGTTGGACACCGACGGCGCCGATCCCGACGGCGGCAGCATCGGCGCCTGCATGTTCGGCAGCAGCCAGTGGTCGCCCGGCTGCGCGTTGCCCTGGGCGCGGCGCATGTAGTCGTAGCGGTCCATCGTCACGCTGGCGCTCTGGCGCGCGTCGCGCACCACGTAGGGCCGCAGGAACACCATCAGGTTGGTCTTGGTGCGCTTGCGGCTGTCGTACTTGAACAGCGAGCCCAGCACCGGGATCGAGCTCAGACCCGGCACGTTGTTGGAAGTCAGCGTCACGTTCTCTTCCAGCAGGCCGCCGAGCACGATGATCTGGCCGTCGTCGATCAGCACGCTGGTGTCGATGGCGCGCTTGTTGGTGACGATGCCGGTGGTGGCGGACGAACTGCTTTCGTCGATGCTGCTGACTTCCTGGTAGATGTCGAGCTTGACCGCGCCGCCTTCGGAAATCTGCGGCCGGATGTTCAGCTTCAGGCCGACGTCCTCGCGCTGGATGGTCTGGAACGGGTTGTTGTTGTTGCCGCCGTTGGTGACGTATTGCCCCGTCACGAACGGCACCGTCTTGCCCACCAGGATGCTGGCCGACTGGTTGTCCAGCGTCAGCAGGTTCGGCGTGGACAGGATGTTGGCTTCGCCGCTGTTCTGCATCGCGCGGGCCAGCACGCCCAGGTTGATGACCTTGTTGCCGAGCACGTCGACCGTGCCCTTGACCACGCCCAGGCTCAGCCCGCCGCCCAGCGCGTCGATCGAGGTCGGGCCTTTGCCCGAGAGGCCGCTGCCGCCCAGGTTGGTGCCGCCGATGAAGCTGGTGCCGCCGCCGTTGATGTTGCCGGCGCCGGTCATCCACTGGATGCCGAATTCGGCCGCCGCCTGTTCGCTGACCTCGACGATCAGGCTTTCGACCAGCACCTGCGCGCGGCGCTGGTCGAGCTGGTCGATGACTTCGCGCAGGCTGCGGTACAGCGGTTCGGGCGCCGCGATGATGAGCGAGTTGGTGGCCGGATCGGCCTGGATCGTCGCGCCGCCGGCGGAATACGACACCGCCTGGTTGCCGGAATCGTCGCGCGCGATGCGGTCCTGGTCGCCCGACAGGCCGCCCTTGGCGTTGCCGGACGAATTCGCCGCGTTGGAGGACATGCCCAGGCCGGTATTGCCGTTGCTGGCCGACGCCTGCGGCGGCCGGTTGCCGCCGCCCTGCCCGAGCGGACTGCCCGTGCCTGCCGTGGGGCCCGCTCCCGGCGCCGAGTTGGCCTGGCCGGTCAGCAGCCCGCCCAGCACTTCGGCGATGCGGGTGGCCTGCGCATTGCGCATGTAGACCACGTGCAGGTTGCCGGCGCGGTTCTGCTGCGCGTCCAGCTTGGTGATGAGATCGCGCGCCAGGCGCGTGCGCGCCGGGCTGCCGGCGCGGATCAGCACGCTGTTGCTGCGCGGGTCCGCCACCACCGCGATGCGCTGGGTCGGGTCGCTGCTCTGCGTGTCCAGCAGTTGCGACGCCAGGATCGCGATGTCCGAGGCGATGCCCGAACGCACCGGCACCACATCGGTGTCGATCGAACTGGGCACGTCGATGCGCGCGATCACGGCCGCGATGCGGTCGAGGTTGTCGGCGTAGTCCGTCACCACCAGCGTGTTGTTGCCGGGATATGCGTTGATCGGGTTGTTGGGCGGCACCATCGGGCGCAGCACCGGCACCAGGTTGGCCGCGTTCTCGTACTTCAATGGGAACACCCGCGTCAGCATCTCGCCGCTGTTGCCCGAGCGGCCGCGCGCGAAGTCCGCCACCGGCACCGGCGCCTTGCCCGCGCCGCCGGCGGCGGGCGCCGGGCGCGGATCGCCCACCACCGCGCTGCCCTGCAGCTTGGCGTCGGCCTCCGGCACCACGCGCGTCACGCCGTCCACATCGACGATCGCGAAGCCTTGCAGCCGCAGCGCGCCGGTCAGCATCGACAGCGCCTGCGCGCTATCGACCGGCCGGTCCGACACCAGCGTGAGCTTGCCTTTCACGCGGGGATCCACCAGGAAATTGCGCTTGGTGAACAACGACAGCGCACGCAGCACGGCGGGGATATCCGTGTCGACGAAATTCAGGCTGACGCGATTGTCCGCCTGTTGAGCTTGGGCCTTGCCGGCCATGGGTCCGAGTTGGCTTGCCGCGAGCAAGACCGCAAGGCTGAGTTGCGCGATATGACGCATGACGAGATGTGCCTGAGACGTGAAGTCGTGTGAAAAAACGTGAAAGCGCGTCGGAGTATACGGGGTGACACTGCAACACTACGGTCATAATCCAAAGGCAAGGTGACGGGCTGCAAAGCCTTGATTTACGGGCCTTTCGCGCCAACCGGCGCAAGCCCGCAGCGACCTCCACCATGCCATCCTTTCGTTACGAAGCGACTGACGCGCTCGGCAAAATCGTGCAGGGCACGATCGACGCCGACAGCGAGCGCGGCGCCCGCAACCAGTTGCGCGGCCGCGGCCTGTTGCCCCTGTCCACCTCTCCCGCCGCGCGCGCCGAAGGCCTGGGCGCCGCCCTGCGCACGCGCCTGTCCGATGCCGACCTGGCCTGGCTCACGCGCCAGCTCGCCAGCCTGCTGGCCGCGCGCCTGCCGCTGGACGCCGCGCTCAGCGCCACGCTCGAACAGGCCGAGAAAAAACACATCGCCGCCACGCTCGAAGGCGTGCGCGACGACGTGCGCGCCGGCCACCGCCTGTCCGCCGCGCTGGCCTCGCGCCCGCGCGACTTCCCCGAGATCTACCGCGCCCTGATCGGCGCCGGCGAGGAATCCGGCGACCTGGCGCAGGTCATGGAGAAACTGGCGGACTACATCGAAGAGCGCAACACCCTGCGCAGCAAGGTCATGACGGCGTTCATCTACCCCGCCGTGGTCGCCTGCGTCTCCGTCATCATCGTGATCTTCCTGCTGGGCTACGTCGTGCCGCAGGTGGTGTCGGCCTTCAACCACGCCAAGCAGCAGCTGCCGCTGCTGACCCGCATCATGCTTGGGCTGTCCGACTATGTGCGTGAATGGGGCCTGGCCACCGGCGCCGCCATCGCGCTCGCCATCATGCTGTGGCGCTATTCGCTGCGCGTGCCCGCCGCGCGCCGCGCCTGGCACGCCCGCGTCCTGCGCCTGCCCCTGGCCGGCCGCTTCGTCCTCGGCGTCAACGCCGCCCGCTTCGCCTCGACCCTGGCCATCCTCTGCGGCAGCGGCGTCGCCCTGCTCACCGCCCTCGACGCCGCCCGCCGCACCCTCGGCAACGACGTCCTGCGCGGCGCCGTCGACGAAGCCGCCGCCCGCGTGCGCGAAGGCGCCTCCCTGTCCGCTTCGCTAGCCGCGCAGAAAGCCTTCCCCTCACTGCTCATCCACCTCATCGCCAGCGGCGAAAAAACCGGCCAGCTCCCCGAACTGCTCGACCGCGGCGCCCAGAACCTGTCCCGCGACCTCGAACGCCGCGCCATGGCCATGACCGCCCTGCTGGAACCCGCCCTCATCCTGCTGATGGGCGGCTTCGTCCTCCTGATCGTGCTGGCCGTGATGATGCCGATCCTGGAAATGAACCAGCTGATCCGCTAAGCGCACAAAAAAGAAAAGGCCCGCATCCAAGCCGCGGGCCTCGCAGGATCAATAACAAGGAAATCGAACAACCGCCAACCCGCGCATTGGCACACCGCGGAACAGCTGGAATAACAGCGCGCGGAAAAACAGAAAAGTGAACGCCAAAGAAAAAAGCGGCCCCCAAAAAGCCGCCGCCCTACAGTTCTCTCTCCCCACCCGCGCGAAGCGACAACACCCCGCCGCCCCACCCCCGCGTATGCAAACTGCGGCCGCCCGCGCGGCCACAGTTTGCGGGCCCCGCAAACTCCCCGCAAGCCACCACCACAGCAGCGCGTCAATTCTCAAAGGCGCCAGCTCGGCGCGCAGGCGGGACGGATGCGGGCGCCGTCGATGCGCCCGAGGGAATCTGAAGGGAAGGCCGCAGGCCTGGACGAAGATGACAACGGGGAAGTCCGGAGCGAACGCTCCGGACCGCAATCGTTGGCGCCCGCATCCGTCCCGCCTGCGCGCCGGGCGACCCAAGAAAAAACCACTACCGCAAAAAACTTCGGGGCGACCCTTACGGCCACCCCGACATCCAACCCAAGCGATTCAAACGCAAACTCAAAGCGCCTCTTCGTCGCTCTCCCCCGTCCGAATCCGGATGGCCTGCTCGACCGGCGTCACAAAAATCTTGCCATCCCCGATCTTCCCGGTCCGAGCCGCCTTCACCACCGCCTCGATCGCCGCCTCGACCTGATCATCCGGCAGCACCACCTCGACGCGGATCTTCGGCAGGAAATCCACCACATATTCCGCCCCGCGATACAGCTCGGTATGCCCTTTCTGGCGCCCGAAGCCCTTCACTTCGGTCACGGTCAGCCCGCTGACGCCGACCTCGGCCAGCGCCTCGCGGACTTCGTCGAGCTTGAAGGGTTTGATGATGGCGGTGACTTGTTTCACGTTGGTCGTCCTGATTGTGCGGTCTGTTGCGGCGCCCGGCCTCGAACACTATCGGACCCAGGCGCAATGATTGAGAGAATACCACCGGCGCCGGGGGCCAACCGGCCCGTCCGCCATTGCCGGGAAAACCCGAATACGGCTCAGCCCGGCGGCGCCTGATCCGGAATCCGGTCGGCGTCGCGCATCCACACCACCGACTCGGAATCGCTCGGCGCGCGCCAGTCGCCGCGCGGCGACAGCGAGCCGCCCGAGCCCACCTTGGGCGCGTTCGGCACGCAGGTGCGCTTGAACTGGCTGAGGCGGAAGAACCGGTCCAGGAAGATCTTCAGGTTGCGCTTGATCGCCGCCAGGTCGTACTGGTTGCGCGCCACGTGGCCGCCCTCCGGCCAGGCGCCGGCATCGCGGTCGCGCCAGGCCGCCAGCGCCAGGAACGCCACCTTGGTCGGCGCAAAGCCATAGCGCAGCGTGTAGTACAGGTTGAAGTCCTGCAGCTCGTAGGGGCCGATCGTGTCTTCGCTTTTCTGGGTCGGCTTGCCGTCATCGCCGCCCGGCACCAGCTCGGGGCTGACGTCCGTGCCCAGCACGTCCAGCAGCACCGCCGCGCCGGTCTCGCCCAGGCGGCCGGACTCGGCCACCCAGCGCACCAGGTGGGTGATCAGCGTCTTGGGCACGCTGGCGTTGACGCTGTAGTGCGACATGTGGTCGCCCACGCCATAGGTGCACCAGCCCAGCGCCAGCTCGCTCAGGTCGCCCGTGCCGATGACGATGGCGTTGTTGAAATTGGCGATGCGGAACAGGTGGTTGGTGCGCTCGCCGGCCTGCACGTTCTCGAAGGTGATGTCGTACACCGGCTTGCCATCGGCATAGGGATGGCCAAGGTCCTTGAGCATCTGCAGGCAGCTCGGGCGGATGTCGACCTCGGAAGCCGTGCAGCCCACCACCGCCATCAGCTGGCGCGCCTGCTGCAGCGTGCGGCTGCTGGTGGCGAAACCCGGCATGGTCACGGCCAGGATGTTGGCGCGCGGCAGCCCCAGCGTGTCCATGGCCTGGGCGCAGACCAGCAGCGCGTGGGTCGAATCCAGCCCGCCCGAGATGCCGATGACCACCTTGGACATGCCGCTGGCCGACAGGCGCTGCGCCAGCGCCTGCACCTGGATGTTGTAGACCTCCTTGCAGCGCGCATCGCGGCGCTGGGCGTCGGCCGGCACGTACGGAAAGCGCGGCACGCGCCGCTCCAGCGGCAGCTCGGCGTCCTCCAGCGGCGCCGCGACCGGCACCAGCACCTGGCGGAACTTGCGCACTTCGTCGCGGTGACGTCGCGCCGACTGGCCGAAGGTGGTCTGGTGCATGCGCTCGCGCGACAGGCGGTCCAGGTCCACGTCGGAGAACAGCAGGTGCGATTCGTTCAGGAAGCGCTCGGACTCGCCCAGCAGCTCGCCGTTTTCATAGATCAGCGCCTGGCCGTCCCAGGCCAGGTCGGTGGACGACTCGCCGCGGCCGGCCGACGTATACATGTAGGCCGCCAGGCAGCGCGCCGACTGCTGCGCCACCAGCTGGTGGCGGTAGGCCGACTTGCCGACCACGATGTTCGAGGCGGACAGGTTCACCAGCACCGTGGCGCCGGCCAGCGCCGCGAACGAAGACGGCGGGATCGGCACCCAGACGTCTTCGCAGATCTCGACGTGGAACTGGAACAGCGGCAGCTTTTCCATCTGGAACAGCAGCTCGGCGCCGAACGGCACGGTCTGCTCCAGCAGGCGGATCTCGGTGGCGACGGCGCAATCGGCCGCGCTGAACTGGCGCGCTTCGTAGAATTCGCCGTAGTTGGGCAGGTAGCTCTTGGGCACCACGCCCAGGATGCGGCCGCCTGCCGCCACCACCGCGCAGTTGTACAACTGGTGCGCCACCCGCAGCGGCGCGCCGACGATGACGGCGATGTCCAGCTCGGCGGTGGCGCGCACCACCTGGTCCAGCGCCGCCTCGCAGGCGTCCAGCAGGGCCTTCTGGTGGAACAGGTCGTCGCAGGTGTAGGCCGACAGGCCAAGCTCGGGGAACGCCACCAGCACGGCGCCGCCCTGGGCCGCCTGCTGCGCCAGCGCGATGGTCTGCGCGGCGTTGAAGGCCGGATCCGCGACCCGGCATTCGGGCACGCCCACGGCGACCCGGGCGAAGCCGTGGGAATACAGGTTGAAAAACGGGTTCGACATCGGATCCATCGCCTGGGGCGCCTTGATACGGAACTGCACGGAACGGGCCTGCTTCAGGCCGGGACATCCAACCGGGCCATTATCTCACGGCG
>NZ_CYTU01000026.1:83472-91647 GCF_001299375.1 Achromobacter sp. 2789STDY5608621
GACCGGGATGCCGTCGGCGGTGGGTTCCATCATGCGCACCATCATCGCCATGTCCTGGCGCACCTCGGGGTTCTGCTTCAGGTAGGCCAGGCCGTAGGCGCGGAAGGTGCCGATATTGGTCAGGCGGCGGCGGTTGGCCGGCACGCTGGCCAGCTCGCCCATGGTCTGGTTGGCCTGGGCGATATCCTGGGTCTTGACCCGCAGGTAGTCGTGCAGCAGCCGGAAGCGCATCAGGCGCTGGGCCTCGTCATCGGTCAGGAAGCGCACGCTGCTGGCGTCGATGCGCAGGGTGCGCTTGATGCGCCGGCCGCCCGACTCGAACATGTGGCG
Source organism: Achromobacter sp. 2789STDY5608621 (assembly GCF_001299375.1). Classification (NCBI taxonomy): domain Bacteria; kingdom Pseudomonadati; phylum Pseudomonadota; class Betaproteobacteria; order Burkholderiales; family Alcaligenaceae; genus Achromobacter; species Achromobacter sp. 2789STDY5608621. Next base: position 83,803 of record NZ_CYTU01000026.1, read on the forward strand.
GTAGTTGCGGTAGCTTTCCGAGAACAGCTTGTAGGTCGGCACCGTGGTGACGGTGTTGTCCCAGTTCTGCACCTTGACCGTGTGCAGGGCGATGTCCTTGACGAAGCCGTCGGCGTTGGACTGCGGCATCTCGATCCAGTCGCCGATGCGCAGCATGTCGTTGCTGGTGAGCTGGGTGCTGGCCACCAGCGACAGCAGCGTGTCCTTGAACACCAGCAGCAGCACCGCCGACAGCGCGCCCAGGCCGGAGATCATCCACAGCGGCGAGCGGTCGATCAGGATCGACAGCACCAACACGGTGCACACCGCCATCAGGATCAGCTTGCTGATCTGGATATAGCCCTTGATCGAGCGGGTCTGCGCCCGCGTGGTGGCCGAATAGGTGTCCTGCCAGGCGCTCAGCACTCCGGAAAACGCCACGAACACGCAGATCCAGGCGCCGGCGTGGGCCAGCCGCCCCACCAGCGTGGCGGCCTTCTCGACGTGCGGCACCAGGTCGATGCCCACCGACACCACCGCGAACGGCACCGCGTACCAGAGGTTCTGGTACGCCCGACGGCGCTGCAGGGCCTTGTCCCAGTCCTCGTGGCCGCTGACCACCAGCAGCCGGTGCGCCAGCAGCAGCACCACCCGCGCGACCACCCACTGGACAAACAGCGCCGTCAGGATCAGCACGCCGATGCCGACCAGCGTCTGCGCCCACGGCTGGTGCGGCATATAGGTATCGAGTTCGGTGGCCAGCTGTTCCCATTCCATGGGCATAGGTCGTGTGCTCTCTTTCGGGTGGCAGGGGGGACGGCGCGCCGGCCGCCGCCGGGACGGGCCCGGTGAACCGCCGGATGCGACCCTGAATTATCCGACAACTCGCGCCGCCGCAAGTTTCCAGCCGCAACAGCGGGCATCCCGCCCATGGCGCCAGGATTCGTCAGCCGCCCAAGGCAGGCCCTATAATCCCCGCCATCATGGCAAACACTCCCTCCCCCGATCAAAACCAGTTCGCCAACAAGGCGCAGGCCTGGTCCGCCCGGTTCTCGGAACCGGTTTCCGAACTCGTCAAACGCTACACGGCGTCCGTGGACTTCGACAAGCGCCTGGCGCGCGTCGACATCCAGGGTTCGCTGGCGCACGCCGACATGCTGGCGGCCCAGGGCATCATCGGCGCCCAGGACCTGGCCGACATCCAGCGCGGCATGACCCAGATCCTGTCCGAAATCGACGCCGGCAGCTTCCAGTGGCTGCTCGACCTCGAAGACGTGCACCTGAACATCGAGAAGCGCCTGGTCGAGCTGGTCGGCGATGCCGGCAAGCGCCTGCACACCGGCCGTTCGCGCAACGACCAGGTGGCCACCGACATCCGCCTGTGGCTGCGCGGCGAAATCGACACCCTGATCGACCTGCTGCGCCAGCTGCGCCACGCGCTGGCCACGGTGGCGCTGGACAACGCCGCCACCATCATGCCGGGCTTCACCCACCTGCAGGTGGCCCAGCCCGTCACCTTCGGCCATCACCTGCTGGCCTACGCCGAGATGTTCGGCCGCGACGCCGAGCGCCTGGCCGACTGCCGCCGCCGCGTCAACCGCCTGCCGCTGGGCGCCGCCGCCCTGGCCGGCACCTCGTTCCCGATCGACCGCGAACGCGTCGCCAAGACCCTGGGCTTTGACGGCGTCTGCCGCAATTCGCTGGACGCCGTCTCCGACCGCGACTTCGCCATCGAGTTCTGCGCCGCCGGCGCGCTGATCATGACGCACGTCTCGCGCCTGTCCGAAGAACTGGTGCTGTGGATGAGCCCGCGCGTCGGCTTCATCGACCTGGCCGACCGTTTCTGCACCGGCAGCTCGATCATGCCGCAGAAAAAGAACCCCGACGTGCCCGAACTGGCGCGTGGCAAGACCGGCCGCGTCAACGGCAACCTGGTCGCCCTGCTGACCCTGATGAAGGGCCAGCCCCTGGCCTACAACAAGGACAACCAGGAAGACAAGGAAGGCCTGTTCGACACCGTCGACACCGTGCGCGACACGCTGACGATCTTCGCCGACATGGCCGCCGGCATCAAGGTCAAGGCCGACAACATGCGCGCCGCCGCGCTGCAGGGCTTCGCCACCGCCACCGACCTGGCCGACTACCTGGTCAAGCGCGGCGTGCCGTTCCGCGACGCCCACGAAGTGGTGGCCCACGCCGTGCGCGACTGCGAACAGCGCGGCTGCGACCTGGCCGACCTGTCGCTGGACGAGCTCAAGGCCTACCACGCCACCATCGGCGACGACGTGCACCAGGTGCTGACGCTGGAAGGCTCGGTCGCCGCGCGCAAGCACGTGGGCGGCACCGCCCCCGAGCGCGTGGCCGAGGAAGCCCGCCGCGTGCTGCAGGAAACGGCGGCGCAGTAAGCCCGCGGTTCCCTCGCTCGAAAACAGGCGGCCCCGGATTTCCGGGGCCGTTTTTCATGGATCGCCGCCGTGTGCGCCAACGGGGCGTCAGACGAGCGAAACCTCCAAGCGCCGTCCAAGCTGCTCCAGCGCCGACTCGACCTGATCGATCCGGGAGGCGTGTCGCACATCCAGCAGGCGATCCACTTGTGGCATGTGCACGCCCATGCGGCGAGCCAACTCCGCCTTGCGCACCCCTTGCTGGATCATCTCGTTGGACAGGAACACTTTACTGGTCACCAGCGCCGGCAAGGTCACCGACGCCTGCCCCGCCAGCACGGGCGACGGCAGGGGAATGGGCCGGCGCGCGTCGAAGTAGATTTCCAGCGCAGCCTCAAGCGCTTCCCGGGCGTTGATCGCAGCCTCTTGCTGGTCATCACCCACTGTCAACGCTTCCGGAATATCTGGAAATCGGACGAACCAGGTGCGATTGGAATCAAGCGTCAGGGTGAACGGATAGGTCAGCATATAAGCCTCCCGGTTACCGGACTGGGTGGAAAGTGAAGAGCACAGGGAATGACCGTCGACTGCATTGAATCCGCCGTCTCATTTCAATCCGAGTTGCTTCTTGATTTCATGTTCAAGGTGCTTACCCATTTCCCTGGAGCCATGGTACGGAAAGATCGTCGTGATGCCGTTCAACGTGACTCGAAAGTGACTGCTTCCGGCACGATGTGCGACAAAAACCGCCCCTTGCCGCTCGAGCCATTTTTTGAATTCGCTGTATTTCATGGCCCGTGCGCATTACAGACAAGCTTAAACAATAAAGTTGTCTAAGAAAACATAAATGTTGTCCTCACCAACTGCTGTCATGACGGACTTTCGGAGCGTATCCGCTGGTCGGGCATGCCAGTGAATTGGGCTACGTTTACCGGAACAAATTACCTGTCACGGCGTGTCATTCCTCGTTTCCGATCTCGCACGAGCGGCGGGGACAGGTTCGCTATGATGGGCGCTTTCTCACTCCCCCCTCCCCCATGCCAGCCCTGCGCGCGTCCTGGTTTCCGTCGCCCCTGTCCCAACCGGCCGTTCTGACCGCCGCCTGCCTGCTGGCGCTTGCCGCCCTCCCCGCCGCCCAGGCGCAGACCGCGCGCAAGCCGTCGCCGTACGAAAACGTGATCGAGCCCGTCAAGGCCCGCCCGCTGACGCCCGCCGAGATCGCGGCGCGCAAGGCCGAGGACGCGCGCCGCGGCGGTCCCGCCTTCATGGCGCGCATCGACGACGAAGCGGCGTTCCGCCAGTTGGCGCGCGTCTACAACGCCGGCACGCCGCTGGAAATCCCGCACGTGCTGTTCGTGATCGACCGCCAGCGCGGCGACCGCATCTATTACCTGGACACACCGCGCTACGGCCTGCACGAGACCTTCGCGCGCGAGCGACGCCTGCTGCCCGGCAAGGACAAGGCCGCGCTGACCGCGCAGTACAAGGATCCCAACCGCCGCCTGCTGTTCGGCACCCTGAGCTGGCAGCGCGACCTGCCCGGCTACACCTACGAATTCTGGGAAGGTGACCGCCTCACGCCCGAACTGCTGAAGCTGGCCGACGATGTGGTCGCCAAGAGCTTCTATGCCCCGATCCGCTTCAAAACCAACTCGACCCTGCACGAGCAGGCCGCCGCCACCGCCGGACTGCGCTTCGTGACGCAAGAGGCGCTGCTGCGCGAACAGGCCTTCCTGCCGCTGAACCCCGGCGCCGCGCAGGGCCGGCTGCGCATCGTCGCCTCGGTCGACGCCACGCCCGACCTTCAGCGCGACGACATCGTGGTGCTCGACGAAGTACCGATCGCCATCCCGCCCGTGGCCGGCCTGATCACGCAGCGGCCGTCCACGCTGCTGTCGCACGTCAACCTGCTGGCCAAGGGCTGGGGCATCCCCAACGCCTACGTGCGCGACGCCACCAACGTCCTGCGCCAGTACGACGGCCAGTGGGTCACGCTGACCGTCAGCGGCAACGACTACCGGGTGCAACCCGCCGACAAGCCCGCCACCCGCCCCCCGGCGACGCCGCCCAAGCCGCGCGCGCAGCTGCCCAAGCCGGACCTGACGGTGCAGGCGCTCAAGCCGCTCGATGCCCTGGCCGTGCGCGACAGCCGCCACTGCGGCGTCAAGGCCGCCAACCTGGGCGCGCTCCGCTCCGCCCTGCCGCCGGCCGCCAGCGTGCCCGACGGCTTCTGCATCCCGTTCGCGCAATACGCCGCCTTCATGCAGCGGCTGAACGTGGCGCAACGGGTGGCGGCGCTGGAGCAGCGCCCCGATTTCATGGCCGACGCCGAGGTGCGGCGCAAGGAACTGGCGGCCCTGCGCCAGGACATCATGCAGGCCGCGCCTGACTCGGCGCAGGCCGAGTCCTGGCGCGCGCTGTGGCAATCTCGCCTGAAGGGCGCGGGCGTGTTCGTGCGCAGTTCATCGAACTCCGAGGACCTGCCCGGCTTCAGCGGCGCCGGCCTGTACACCACCGTGCCCAACGTCACCCAGCCGGACGCGCTGGCCAAGGCGGTGCAGACCGTGTGGGCCTCGGTCTACAACTTCGACGCCTACGAGGCGCGGCGCGCGGCCGGGATTCCCCAGGACGCGGTGGTGATGGCCGTGCTGGTGCAGCTGGCGGCGCCGTCCGACAGTTCCGGCGTCATGATCACGCGCGATCCGTTCGACGCCAGCCGCCGCTACGTGACCTACATCTCGGCCAAGCGCGGCCTCGGCATCAAGGTGGTGGAAGGCAAGCGCCAGGCCGAGCAGGTGATGTATTCGAGCTGGTCCAAGGCGGTGCAGGTGCTGAGCCGCTCGGCCGAGGATACGCAGTTGGTGGCCGACGTCGCCGGCGGCGTGCGCGAAGTGCCGATCGCGCCGGACGCGCGCCAGGTGCTGAACGACGCGCTGGTGGCGCGGCTGGCCGCCGTCGGCCGGCAGGTCAAGCAGCGCCTGGGCAAGGCCGACCAGGACATCGAATGGGCGGTGGTCGGCGACAAGATCATCATCCTGCAGGCGCGGCCCTACATCGACGCGCGCCGCTAGCGGACCTTTTTTCCTTGGGGCGGCCCGGCGGCAAAAAAAACCGCGGTGGCGGGCATAATGCCCGCCACCGCGGCTTCGGATCCTCCGTAGCGGATCAGATGTGCAGCGCGTGCCCCAGCGCCTTGAGCGCGGCTTCCTGCACCGCTTCGCCCAGGGTCGGGTGGGCATGGATCGTGCCCGCCACGTCCTCCAGCGTCGCGCCCATTTCGAGCGACTGGCCGAACGCCGTCGACAGTTCCGACACGCCCCGGCCCACCGCCTGCCAGCCCACGATCAGGTGGTTGTCGCGGCGCGCCACCACCCGCACGAAACCGTCGGTGGACTCCAGCGTCATCGCACGGCCGTTGGCGGCGAACGGGAACGACGCCGCCAGGCAGTCCAGCCCGGCCGCTTCGGCCTCGGCCGGCGACAGCCCGGCCACCACGACTTCCGGATCGGTGAAGCACACCGCCGGGATCGCGGCCGGCTGGAAGTGGCGGCGCTTGCCGGCCACCAGCTCGGCCACCATCTCGCCCTGCGCCATGGCGCGGTGCGCCAGCATCGGCTCGCCGGCGATGTCGCCGATGGCCCAGACGTCGCGCATGGAGGTGCGGCACTGGTCGTCGATGCGCAGCGCGTTGCCCTTGCGGTCCAGCTGCAGGTTTTCCAGGCCCCAGCCCTGCGTGCGCGGACGCCGGCCGACGGCGATCAGCACCCGGTCGGCGGGCAGCGCGGTCTCGGCGCCGCTGGCGTCCTGGATCCGCACCGCGGTGCCGGCGCCGTTCAGCCCCAGCACCTTGCGGCCCAGGTGCAGCTCGACGCCCAGCTTGGCCAGCGCGGCGGCGACGGGCTTGGTGAGTTCCGCATCGTAGGTCGGCAGGATGCGGTCCTGCGCCTCGACCACGGCCACCTCGGCGCCCAGCTTGCGGTACACCGTGCCCAGCTCCAGGCCGATGTAGCCGCCGCCCACCACCACCAACTTCTTCGGGACGTCGGCCGGCGACAGCGCCTCGGTCGAGGACACCACCATGCCGCCGAACGGCACCGACGGCAGCGGCGTCGGCTCGGAGCCGGCCGCCAGCAGCAGGTGCTCGCACTGGATGCGCTGGCGGCTGCCGTCGGCGCTCTCGACCTCGACGGTCTTGCCGTCCAGCAGGCTGGCCCAGCCCTGCACCACCTGCACGCCGTTCTTCTTGAGCAGCGCGCCGACGCCGCCGGTCAGCTTGCCGACGATGCCGTCCTTCCAGGCCACGGTGCGGCCGATGTCGATGGCGGGCGCCGACACCGAGATGCCCAGCGCCGACTGGCCGGCGTAATGGCGCGCCTTGTCGAATTCCTCGGCCGCGTGGATCAGCGCCTTGGACGGGATGCAGCCGATGTTCAGGCAGGTGCCGCCCAGCCGGTCGCCCTCGACCAGGATGGTGGGCACGCCCAGTTGCCCGGCGCGGATCGCGGCCACATAGCCGCCAGGCCCGCCGCCGATCACCAGCAGGGTTGTCGTCTTGGTAGTCTGGCTCATGCTTACTCCACGAAAAGCAGCGCGGGTTGTTCCAGCAGCGCGCGCACGGCCTGGATGAAGCGGGCCGCGTCCATGCCGTCGACCACGCGGTGGTCGAACGAGGACGACAGGTTCATCAGCTTGCGCGCCACCACGGCGCCATTGCGGAAGGCGGGCCGCTCGACGATGCGGTTCACGCCCACGATGCCGACCTCGGGATGGTTGATGACCGGCGTGGTGACGATGCCGCCCAGCGGTCCCAGGCTGGTGATGGTGATGGTCGAGCCGGACAGCTCGTCGCGCCCGGCGGCGCCGGACCGCACCGCTTGCGCCAGCCGGCCGATCTCGGCCGCCATCGACCACAGGTCGCGGGTTTCGGCGTGGCGCATCACCGGCACCATCAGGCCGCCGTCGCTCTGCGTGGCGATGCCGATGTGCACGGCGCCATAGCGCGTCACCTGGCCGGCCTCGTCGTCATAGCGGGCGTTGATCTGCGGGAAGTCGCGCAGCGCGATCACCATGGCGCGCGCCAGCAGCGGCAGCAGCGTCAGCTTGCCGCGCGACTCGCCGAACTTCGCGTTCAGGCTGACGCGCAGGTCCTCGAGCTCGGTGACGTCGATTTCCTCCACGTAGCTGAAGTGCGGAATGCGGCGCTTGGACTCGGCCATCTTCTGCGCGATCTTGCGGCGCAGGCCGATCACGGGCACCTGCTCTTCGTCATTGCGCTCGGCATAGGCCGGGCCGCGCGCGGCGCTGCCGCCGCCCTGCCCTTGCAGGTAGGCGTCCAGGTCCTCGTGCATGACGCGGCCGGCCGGGCCGCTGCCGTGCACATAGCGCAGCTCGATGCCCAGGTCCCAGGCGCGCTTGCGCACCGCCGGCGAGGCCAGCGGCTTCTCGCCGGGTTGGCGCGTCGCGGCGGGCGCCTGGCGCGCGG